>NZ_JBYSYE010000100.1:0-602 GCF_058782925.1 Pseudomonas sp. FW305-E2
CTTACTGCCCTTCCTCCCAACTTAAAGTGCTTTACAATCCGAAGACCTTCTTCACACACGCGGCATGGCTGGATCAGGCTTTCGCCCATTGTCCAATATTCCCCACTGCTGCCTCCCGTAGGAGTCTGGACCGTGTCTCAGTTCCAGTGTGACTGATCATCCTCTCAGACCAGTTACGGATCGTCGCCTTGGTGAGCCATTACCCCACCAACTAGCTAATCCGACCTAGGCTCATCTGATAGCGCAAGGCCCGAAGGTCCCCTGCTTTCTCCCGTAGGACGTATGCGGTATTAGCGTTCCTTTCGAAACGTTGTCCCCCACTACCAGGCAGATTCCTAGGCATTACTCACCCGTCCGCCGCTGAATCAAGGAGCAAGCTCCCGTCATCCGCTCGACTTGCATGTGTTAGGCCTGCCGCCAGCGTTCAATCTGAGCCATGATCAAACTCTTCAGTTCAATACTGCTTGGGTTTTTAAGAAACCCTAAACTTGGCTCAGCAATCTCAAATGACTATGTGATTTCTCGCATGGTCACTTGTGATGCTGATAATCTTTTTGACTATCAGTCCGTACTCACAAGCACCCACACGAATTGCTTGATTC
>NZ_JBYSYE010000101.1:0-554 GCF_058782925.1 Pseudomonas sp. FW305-E2
CCGCCCAGTTGCAGGTTCTCGAACGTAGCGCCAGTGGCGTCTACCGCCGAATTAATACCCAGGCTGATCTGGCCAGCGTCGTTGTAGACGTCATCACCCTGAGCAGCGTGGGTGTACGGCGCGCTGGTTTCACCGGCCTTGATGGTGACCTGGGCGTTGTTGCTCAGGGTCACGACCAGGTCGTGGGCCAGCGGCTGGTTGACGTGCACAGTGAAGGTCGGTTTGACGTTCTCAGCTACCGAAGTCTGGTCAGCAGTAATAGTGACCTTGACCAGGTCGCCTTCGTTGCTGCCGCCCGGGTTGCCTGGGGTACCAGGCTCGTCGGTGACGGTAGTGCTGACCGGCGTCTTGTCGAGGGTCAGCTGCTCGAACTTGCCGACATCCGCGCCTTCAACGGTAGCGATCGATTTGATCACAGGGTCGTTGGTACCGACGTAGACGTTGTCCGGGGCAGTCACGGTAGCAGTACCCACGGTACCGTTGGCCGGCACGGTGATGACGGTTTTGCCGTCGCTCAGCGTGAAGGTCAATGCACTGTGGTTGTTGATCGGCAG
>NZ_JBYSYE010000102.1:0-552 GCF_058782925.1 Pseudomonas sp. FW305-E2
GATCCACCAGCAGTGAAACTGGTGTTCAGTCTATATCTATCACATATCCGAATTTTTAAAGAACGATCTGACAAAAGTCAGAAATCAACATTCAATATGAATGTTCATTTCTAAGTTCTGACAAGTTACTGTGTACGGCGAAAGTGGTGGAGCCAAGCGGGATCGAACCGCTGACCTCCTGCGTGCAAGGCAGGCGCTCTCCCAGCTGAGCTATGGCCCCGCATATTGGTAGGTCTGGGCAGATTTGAACTGCCGACCTCACCCTTATCAGGGGTGCGCTCTAACCAACTGAGCTACAGACCTATAACAGGGTCGCGTTACAGCATCGTCTTTTACAATGAATCAAGCAATTCGTGTGGGAGCTCATCAGCAGGCTGATGTCGTCGATTAAGGAGGTGATCCAGCCGCAGGTTCCCCTACGGCTACCTTGTTACGACTTCACCCCAGTCATGAATCACACCGTGGTAACCGTCCCCCCGAAGGTTAGACTAGCTACTTCTGGTGCAACCCACTCCCATGGTGTGACGGGCGGTGTGTACAAGGCCCGGGAAC
>NZ_JBYSYE010000010.1:0-24478 GCF_058782925.1 Pseudomonas sp. FW305-E2
GCACCAGTGGACGGGAGGCCGATCGTGGGGGCTGGGGGGGAGTTGGCAAACTGGGGTACAGCAGCAAGGCGGCCGCTACGAAGCAGTCACGCTGGGTCAGGCACACCCGCCGAGCCCAGAGTGCCTGGGCAAGGCTGCAACTGGCATAGGGCCATGGATTGGGCAGGCCTTCGTTCAACCCGGCGATCAGTGAGGCATCGGTTGCCGTGATCACGATATGGGCCAGTTTTGTCTGCAAGGTCGCCACCAGGTTCGCCTCTACTTGGCTGCCGGCGGGGCGTCGCAGGGTGCGGTTGAAGTGCTCACGCGCCGGTTCACGGGCGAAAGCTTCGGTCAGCTGCTGGTGCAGGTCATGATCGCTCAGGTCGACGGGGAACAGGTCTGTGAAGCCCAGTGCCTGGTTGAAATGTTCGCGCAGCGATGTGGCCAGGTCCATTGGACCGGACAGGTCGCTGTGCAGGCGCACGCTTTCGGCGTCCAGGGTGTCTATCCGGGCGAGTAGGTCGGCGGCGTCAGTGATGGATGACATGGCTCTGCCTCTTTGCGGTTGGAGGCACGAGTCTGTGTAGGGAAGGGGCGGGGCAGGTGGTAGTGGGTTGTTACAACGTTGATTTTAGACGGTGTGAAAACGTGATGACGGGGGTAGCCCGCAGGTCAGCCGTTTTCACACAGTCGGGGATGCGCAGTTATTCCTGGTCAGCGCTGGATTGATCGTCACCATCCTGCTCGGCGGCAGCTGCCGGTTCGGCGTGAACGGTCACGGATGGCTCTTCTGGGTTCAGGCTTGGGAAGGGAAGATTCGGGATTTCATGCATCTCGTCGTTCCTCGCAAGTGTGAGTGAAAAGTCTGCGCCAGGCGCGTTTGTGGCTTCAAAAAGCTGGGGCAGGATACACAAGTCTGGATGACAGTTTGGTTTTTTTCCCGGTCGTTTGTCGGTTTTGCGGGCGAACAGCGCACAGATGCCCCATGAAAAAAGGGGCCTCTGGCCCCTTCGTTCTGGTGATTACTTCCGGCCTTCAGCCGTTTCCGCCACCTTGTCAGTGCGTGCGCACATGATGAAGTCGTTGCGGTGCAGGCCTTTGATCGAGTGGCTCCACCAGGTCACGGTGACCTTGCCCCATTCAGTCAGCAGCCCTGGGTGGTGGCCTTCGGCCTCGGCGATTTCGCCCACGGCATTGGTGAATGCCAGGGCGTGCTTGAAGTTCTTGAACAGGAACACGCGCTCCAGCTCCATGTGGCCGTCACGTACTTCGATGTTCCAGTCCGGGATTTCGCGGATCAGCTCAGCCAGCTCTTCGTCGGTGACTTTCGGTGCGTCGGCGCGGCAGGCTTCGCAATGGGCTTGGTTCAAGGCATTCATGAGGTGTTTTCCGGTTCGAGTTGTTATCGGCAAGGTCGCTCAGGCAGCGACCTTGGGTGGAAATTTCGGTGCGTGCAGACCCAGCTGCATGGCTTTATGGACCATGCCCATGATGTCCTCGTGGGCCAGGTCGAACAGGCGCTTCATGTTCGGCAGCACGAAATACACCGGTTGCAGAATGTCGATGCGGTAGGGCGTACGCATGGCCTCGATCGGGTCGAAGGCTTGGTGCTCAGGCTCGTCAGACAGACTGTAGACGGTCTCTTTCGGCGACGAGAGGATGCCGCCACCATAGATTTTGCGGCCTTGCGCGGTTTCCATCAGGCCAAACTCGATGGTCATCCAGTACAAGCGCGCCAAGTACACACGTTGTTCCTTGGTCGCGGCGAGGCCGAGCTTGCCGTAGGTGTGGGTGAACTCGGCGAACCAGGGATTGGTCAGCAGCGGGCAGTGGCCGAAGATCTCGTGGAAAATATCCGGCTCTTGCAGGTAGTCCAGCTCTTCCGGGGTGCGGATGAAGGTGGCGACCGGAAAGCGCTTGCTGGCCAGCAATTCGAAGAAGGTCTGGAAGGGGATCAGCGCCGGTACCCGGGCAACCTGCCAGCCGGTGGTGGCACCCAGCACCTTGTTGATCTCGCCCAATTGCGGAATGCGGTCATGCGGCAATTTCAGCTGGTCGATGCCGTCCAGGTATTCCTGGCACGCACGGCCTTCGATCACTTTCAGCTGGCGGGTGATCAGGGTGTTCCACACCGCATGCTCTTGCTGCGGGTAATCGATAAAACCATGCGCATCGGGCTCGCGTGCCACGTATTGCGTCTGTTTCATGAGGCTCTCCTGGTGAGGGCTTTTCTTGTTATGTGCAGGACATGCCTAAAGGAATATCCCTTCGCCAGCGGTTTTGCACGGGGGTGGGCCTCGGCCGCGAAGGGTGCTGACGTGGGTTTTCGTAACGATAATTTTACAAAACGCGGCAAGTGTCGGAAAATTCGAGGCATCTGGTTGATAGAGACCCGGTTTTTGTCAGCTTATCTTTACGACTTTTCCGCGCGGTGTTGAAAAACATCAGCGCTTCGAGAGCCCTCATGCGTATCAAAGTCCATTGCCAGAACCGCATTGGCATCCTGCGCGACATCCTCAACCTGCTGGTGGAGTACGGCATCAACGTGCTGCGCGGTGAGGTGGGCGGTGACCATGGCAACGCCATCTACCTGCACTGCCCGAACCTGATCAACCTGCAATTTCAGGCCCTGCGGCCGAAGTTCGAGGCGATTGCCGGGGTGTTCGGCGTAAAGCGTGTGGGCCTGATGCCCAGCGAACGCCGGCACATGGAGCTGAATGCGTTGCTGGGGGCGCTGGATTTCCCGGTGCTGTCGATCGACATGGGCGGCAGCATCGTTGCGGCCAACCGTGCCGCCGCTCAGTTGCTTGGCGTGCGGGTTGATGAGGTGCCGGGCATGCCGCTGGCGCGCTACGTAGAAGACTTCGATCTACCGGAGCTGGTGCGGGCCAACAAGTCGCGCATCAACGGCTTGCGCATCAAAGTCAAAGGCGATGTGTTCCTGGCCGATATCGCACCGCTGCAGTCCGAGCATGATGACAGCGAGGCGCTGGCCGGCGCGGTGCTTACCCTGCACCGCGCCGACCGAATCGGCGAGCGTATCTACAATGTGCGCAAGCAAGAGCTGCGTGGCTTCGACAGTATCTTCCAGAGCTCGCGGGTGATGGCTGCCGTGGTGCGTGAAGCGCGGCGCATGGCGCCGCTGGATGCACCGTTGCTGATCGAGGGCGAAACCGGTACCGGCAAGGAGTTGCTGGCGCGCGCCTGCCACCTGGCCAGCCCGCGTGGACAGTCGCCGCTGATGGCGCTCAACTGCGCCGGGTTGCCCGAGTCGATGGCCGAGACCGAGCTGTTCGGTTACGGCCCTGGGGCATTCGAAGGGGCACGGGCCGAAGGCAAGCTGGGGCTGCTGGAGTTGACTGCAGGCGGCACGCTGTTCCTTGACGGGGTAGGGGAGATGAGCCCGCGCCTGCAGGTAAAGCTGCTGCGCTTTCTGCAGGACGGCTGCTTCCGTCGGGTGGGTAGCGATGAAGAGGTCTACCTGGATGTGCGGGTGATTTGTGCAACCCAGGTGGATTTGTCCGAGTTGTGTGCCCGTGGCGAGTTTCGCCAGGACCTGTATCACCGGCTCAATGTACTGTCGCTGCACATTCCGCCTTTGCGCGAATGCATGGATGGTCTGGAGGGGTTGGTGCAGCATTTTCTCGATCAGGCCAGTCGACAGATTGGCTGCGCCATGCCGCGCCTGGCACCGGCGGCAATGGACAAACTTGGGCAGTACCACTGGCCAGGTAATGTAAGGCAGTTGGAAAACGTTTTGTTCCAGGCGGTTTCGTTATGTGACGGCGGCGTGGTTAAAAGCGAGCATATCCGCTTGCCGGATTATGGCGTGCGGCAACCGTTAGGCGAGTTTTCGCTGGAAGGGGATCTTTCGCAGATAGTAGGGCGCTTTGAAAAGGCGGTGCTGGAAAGTTTGATAGGTGAGTTTCCCAGTAGTCGGGCCTTGGGCAAAAGACTGGGTGTTTCGCACACGACAATTGCCAACAAGTTGAGGGATTACTCGCTTAACAAGTCGGCGGATTAGTTGTTGGGCAAAGAACCTGGGACTGCGTTGCAGTCCTTTCGCGACACAAGGCCGCTCCCACTCCAATCGCGCCAGCTTTCAGAAATTGAGCAAGACAGTTGCTCCCACAGGTAATACGCTGTGCTCTGGCTGGGCGCATTACCTGTGGGAGCGGCCTTGTGTCGCGATAGGGGCCCGCAGGGCCCCCGATTCCAGGGTATCAGCCGTTAGAGCAGCCGTTCCCCATCACGCGGTATTCGAGAATGTGCTTCTGGCCCTGGGAGTCCTCGTAGGTCATGCGGGCGGGCACGACTTCGCACACATTGGGCACTTCGCTCATGGAAATGACGCGAGCAATGTCCAGGTGCTTCGAGTAACTGTACTGTTCAACCGGAATCTGCTCGGCATCTTTGGCTTCGCCGGCCATTGCCGCGCCGCAAAGACTGCCAAGTACCAATACCAGTAAAGCTTTCATTTTCTATTTACCTGTCTAAGGTCGTGAGGGGGCACGCGGCGCTTATGGCGCCGCGAGTACAGCGAGTGTTAACTATCGGGATTAGAGGGGGATTAACGTTTGCCTTCGTGGGGGCTGTTACCAGTTGTTAATCGCCTTGCCGTTGCTGGCGAGGTGAATTTTATGGCGGTGGCCAATGCTGAAACAGTGGGTGTTTTGATAAAGTGTTTTGACAGAATCTGTAACAATCCTGTGGCAAACCCCTCGTTTTTTCGTCGGCAAGGCTGTAATGCCCGCGCCAGAGCGTTTTGCCGGAACGGGTGTGCCAAATTACTACCAACGTCGAATGGCTTTTGTCGCTCTGGTACAGTTACAAACGGTTCCATACAAAAACAACTATTACACCGAGGTAACACAGATGAGTGCGGCTCCACTGTATCCCGTTCGTCCCGAGGTTGCGGCCACTACCCTGACCGACGAGGCCACCTACAAGGCCATGTACCAGCAATCGGTGATCAACCCGGACGGCTTCTGGCGCGAGCAGGCCCAGCGTATCGACTGGATCAAGCCGTTCACCAAGGTCAAGCAGACCTCCTTCGACGACCACCATGTCGATATCAAATGGTTCGCCGACGGCACTCTGAACGTTTCCTTCAACTGCCTGGACCGCCACCTTGAAGAGCGCGGTGACCAGTTGGCCATCATCTGGGAAGGTGACGACCCTTCCGAGCACCGCAACATCACTTACCGCGAGTTGCACGAGCATGTCTGCAAGTTCGCCAACGCCCTGCGTGGCCAGGATGTGCACCGCGGTGACGTGGTCACCATCTATATGCCGATGATCCCCGAAGCGGTGGTCGCCATGCTGGCCTGTGCACGCATTGGTGCGATTCACTCGGTGGTGTTCGGCGGCTTCTCGCCCGAGGCGCTGGCTGGCCGTATCATCGACTGCAAGTCCAAGGTGGTGATCACGGCCGACGAAGGCGTGCGTGGTGGCCGCCGCACACCGCTCAAGGCCAACGTCGACCTGGCGCTGACCAACCCTGAAACCAGCAGCGTGCAGAAAATCATCGTGTGCAAGCGCACCGGTGGCGACATTGCCTGGCACCAGCACCGCGACATCTGGTACGAAGACCTGATGAAAGTCGCCTCCAGCCACTGCGCACCCAAGGAAATGGGCGCTGAAGAGGCGCTGTTCATCCTTTACACTTCCGGCTCCACCGGCAAGCCGAAGGGCGTGCTGCACACCACAGGCGGTTACCTGGTTTACGCCGCGCTGACCCATGAACGCGTGTTCGATTACCGCCCGGGCGAGGTGTACTGGTGCACCGCCGACGTCGGTTGGGTCACAGGCCACAGCTACATCGTCTACGGCCCGCTGGCCAACGGCGCTACCACCTTGCTGTTCGAGGGCGTGCCGAACTACCCGGACATTACCCGCGTATCGAAGATCGTCGACAAGCACAAGGTCAACATCCTCTACACAGCGCCAACTGCCATTCGCGCCATGATGGCTGAAGGGCAGGCAGCTGTTGAGGGCGCCGACGGTTCCAGCCTGCGTCTGCTGGGGTCGGTGGGTGAGCCGATCAACCCTGAGGCCTGGAACTGGTACTACAAGACCGTCGGCAAGGAGCGTTGCCCGATCGTCGACACCTGGTGGCAGACCGAGACCGGCGGCATCCTGATCAGCCCGCTGCCTGGCGCCACCGGCCTCAAGCCGGGTTCGGCAACCCGTCCGTTCTTCGGTGTGGTGCCTGCCCTGGTCGATAACCTGGGCAACCTGATCGACGGTGCTGCCGAAGGCAACCTGGTAATCCTCGATTCCTGGCCGGGTCAGTCGCGTTCGCTGTATGGCGACCATGACCGCTTCGTCGACACCTACTTCAAGACCTTCCGTGGCATGTACTTCACCGGCGACGGTGCGCGCCGGGACGAGGACGGCTACTACTGGATCACCGGTCGTGTGGATGACGTGCTCAACGTGTCCGGCCACCGCATGGGTACTGCCGAGATCGAAAGCGCCATGGTCGCGCATTCGAAGGTTGCCGAGGCCGCAGTGGTTGGCGTGCCGCATGACATCAAAGGGCAGGGTATTTATGTGTATGTCACCCTCAATGCCGGCATCGAGGCCAGCGAGCAATTGCGCCTGGAGCTGAAGAACTGGGTACGCAAGGAGATTGGCCCGATTGCCTCGCCGGATGTGATCCAGTGGGCGCCAGGGCTGCCGAAGACCCGCTCGGGCAAGATCATGCGCCGCATCCTGCGCAAGATTGCCACCGGTGAATACGACGCCCTGGGCGATATCTCGACCTTGGCCGACCCAGGTGTGGTGCAGCACCTGATCGATACCCACAAGGCGATGAACCTGGCTTCGGCCTAATTCCCTCCCCGGCAATACCCCCTGTAGGAGCGGGCTTGCCCGCGAATGCGTCAGTTCAGGCTAAGCTGTCTCCTGACCTCATGCATTCGCGGGCAAGCCCGCTCTTGCATTGTTACCCGACAATCATCGGTTACTGTTCTGTCACCGGCCTCGCACAGGTTCGGGGCGCCAGGAAACAATTCCGGCCCGTTTCGGTGCATCGGGGTCAGCATTTTGTGCATCAAGGCACGCTGCACTTGCCGTCGTACAAGGGTTTGCCAATAATAGGCCCAGGAATTGCTAGGTCTATAGGTTCTATTTCTTGCGCCGTTGCATATTCTGCACTGGCTGTCAACATCGCCCGCGGCGGTTTCAAGCGCTTCTATAAGTAGTTGTCGCTTTGAAGAAATATCGACTACCGGGCTGTCGTTAAAATGCCACTCACTCGCTCGTGGTATGCGGCCTTGGTCGAACCCTGCGCGGCTCGCGTTGTACTCATTCGCATATCGGGCAGCCGTTACCTGCCTTGTATTGCCCCGTACCGATGGAGTTACCTGATGAAGAAGCTCGCACTGCTTGGCGCCCTGGCGCTGTCTGTGTTTTCCCTGGTGTCGCAGGCTGATGAAAAACCGCTGAAAATCGGCATCGAAGCGGCCTACCCACCCTTCGCCTTCAAGCAACCTGACGGCAGCATCGCCGGCTTTGACTACGATATCGGCAACGCGCTGTGCGAAGAGATGAAAACCAAGTGTACCTGGGTCGAGCAGGAGTTCGACGGCCTGATCCCGGCGCTGAAAGTGCGCAAGATCGACGCCATCCTGTCGTCCATGTCGATCACCGATGACCGCAAGAAGTCGGTCGACTTCACCAAGCGCTACTACCTGACTCCGGCGCGCCTGGTCATGAAGGACGGCACCACCGTCAGCGACAGCCTGGACGAACTGAAAGGCAAGAAGATCGGCGTGCAGCGCGGCTCCATTCACGACCGCTTCGCCAAGGAAGTGCTGGGCGCCAAAGGTGCCACCGTGGTGCCTTATGGCACCCAGAATGAAATCTACCTGGACGTCGCAGCTGGCCGCCTCGACGGCACCGTGGCGGATGCCACCCTGCTGGAAGACGGCTTCCTCAAGACTGACGCCGGCAAGGGCTTCGCGTTCGTAGGCCCGGCCTTCACCGACGCCAAGTACTTCGGTGACGGTATCGGTATTGCCGTACGCAAGGGTGACAAGGCCAATGTCGACCGCATCAACGCGGCGATCGACGCAATCCGTGCCAACGGCAAGTACAAAGAAATCGAAAGCAAGTACTTCAATTTCGACATCTACGGTCCAGACTCGAAGTAAGACGTCGGGTTTCACCTGTGCAATGGTGCAAACAGCAGAGGCTCTGAGGTTTGCACCATTTTTCATTCTCTAGGTCGAGGACCTCATCATGTTGAAAGGCTACGGGGCAGTCATCCTCGACGGGGCGTGGCTGACGCTACAGCTCGCCCTGTCGTCGATGGCCCTGGCCATCGTGCTCGGCCTGATCGGTGTGGCGCTGCGTTTGTCACCAGTGCGCTGGCTGGCCTGGCTGGGCGATCTGTATTCCACGGTGATCCGTGGTATTCCGGACCTGGTCCTGATCCTGCTGATCTTCTATGGCGGGCAAGACATCATCAACCGGGTGGCGCCGCTGCTCGGCTATGAAGACTATATCGATCTGAATCCGCTGATTGCGGGTATCGGTACCCTGGGCTTCATCTTTGGCGCCTACCTCTCGGAAACTTTCCGCGGGGCCTTCCTGGGCATTCCCAAAGGCCAGGCCGAGGCGGGCGTGGCCTATGGCATGAGCCCCCGCCAAGTGTTCTTCCGCATCCAGGTGCCGCAAATGATTCGCCTGGCCATTCCGGGCTTCACCAACAACTGGCTGGTGCTGACCAAGGCTACTGCGCTGATTTCGGTCGTCGGCCTGCAGGACATGATGTTCAAGGCCAAGCAGGCGGCTGACGCCACCCGCGAACCCTTCACCTTCTTCCTGGCAGTGGCGGCGCTGTACCTGGTGCTGACCAGTGTTTCGCTGCTGGCCCTGAAGTATCTGGAGCGCCGCTACTCGGTGGGCGTCAAGGTGGCTGAACTATGATCTTCGACTACAACGTCGTCTGGGAAGCGCTGCCAATGTACTTCGGCGGTTTGCTGACCACCCTGAAACTGCTGGCGATTTCGCTTTTCTTCGGCCTGTTGGCAGCCATTCCGCTGGGCCTGATGCGGGTATCCAGGCAGCCGGTGGTCAACCTTGCTGCATGGCTGTACACCTACGTCATCCGTGGCACGCCGATGCTGGTGCAGCTGTTCCTGATCTACTACGGCCTGGCCCAGTTCGAGGCGGTGCGCGAGAGTATCTTCTGGCCGCTGCTGTCCAGCGCTACCTTCTGCGCCTGCCTGGCGTTCGGCATCAATACCAGTGCCTACACCGCCGAAATCATTGCCGGCAGCCTCAAGGCGACGCCGCATGGCGAGATCGAAGCTGCCAAGGCCATGGGGATGTCGCGCATGAAAATGTACCGCCGCATCCTGCTGCCTTCGGCACTGCGTCGGGCACTGCCGCAGTACAGCAATGAAGTGATCATGATGCTGCAGACCACCAGCCTGGCGTCGATCGTCACCCTGATCGACATCACCGGTGCTGCGCGCACGGTCAATGCCCAGTACTACCTGCCTTTCGAGGCCTATATCACGGCGGGCGTGTTCTACCTGTGCCTGACCTTTATCCTGGTGCGCCTGTTCAAGATGGCCGAACGCCGCTGGCTCGGCTACCTGGCGCCGCGCAAGCACTGACCGCTTTGTGAGAATCGACAGCATGTACAAACTCGAAGTCCAAGACCTGCACAAGCGCTACGGCAGCCACGAAGTGCTCAAGGGCGTGTCGCTGGCCGCCAAGGCCGGCGACGTCATCAGCATCATCGGCTCCAGCGGTTCGGGCAAGTCGACCTTCCTGCGCTGCATCAACCTGCTGGAGCAGCCGCACGCCGGCAAGATCCTGCTCAACAACGAAGAGCTGAAGCTGGTGGCCGGCAAGGATGGTGCGTTGAAGGCCGCCGACCCGCGTCAATTGCAGCGCATGCGCTCGCGCCTGTCGATGGTGTTCCAGCACTTCAACTTGTGGTCGCACATGACTGCGCTTGAGAACATCATCGAAGCGCCAGTGCACGTGCTGGGCGTGAACAAAAAGGAAGCCCTGGAAAAGGCCGAGCACTACCTGGCCAAGGTGGGGGTTGCCCATCGCAAGGATGCCTTCCCCGGGCATATGTCGGGGGGTGAGCAACAACGTGTGGCAATTGCCCGGGCATTGGCCATGGAGCCGGAGGTCATGCTGTTCGATGAGCCGACCTCGGCGCTCGACCCTGAGCTGGTGGGTGATGTGCTGAAGGTGATGCAGGCGCTGGCCCAGGAAGGTCGGACCATGGTGGTGGTGACCCACGAAATGGGCTTTGCCCGCGAGGTGTCCAACCAGCTGGTGTTTCTGCACAAAGGCCTGGTGGAAGAAACCGGCTGCCCGCGTGAAGTGCTGGCCAATCCGCAGTCGGAGCGCCTGCAGCAGTTCCTCTCCGGCAGCCTGAAGTAAAAGCTGCATTTTTGCACCAGAATAGGGCATGCTGCGCGGCGAGCGCAGCCTGACCCGGCGCACAGACTCGAACGACCTCAGGTTTCGGACCGTACCCTATGACCACCCAGCGAATCGGTTTTCTCATCTGGCCCAGCACCAGGCCTTTGACCCTGGCGTTGGCCGAGGAAGTGTTGCTGGTGGCGCAGCGGGTGCATCCGGATGTGGTTTACGAGTTGGTCTTCCTGCAGGCCGAGCCTGCGCAGGAAGGCGCCTGGCGGCTGCCGGGCGAGCCGTGGACCGGCCGTCTGGAGGGTTGCCACAAGCTCTTTCTGCTGGCCGACGAGCCGCCTGCGGCGATGGGGGCTGCCTTTTCAGCGGCGCTCAAGCAACTGGCGCGCAGTGGTTGCCTGATCGGTGGCTTGTCGGCTGGTGTGTATCCGCTGGCCATGCTGGGCCTGCTCGATGGGTACCGGGCAGCCGTGCACTGGCGCTGGCAGGATGACTTTGCCGAACGCTTCCCCAAGGTGATTGCCACCAGCCACCTGTTCGACTGGGATCGCGACCGACTGACTGCCTGCGGCGGTATGGCCGTGACCGACCTGCTGCTGGCGGTGCTGGCGCGCGATCACGGGGCGGAGCTGGCCGGGGCGGTATCGGAAGAGCTGGTGGTAGAACGCATCCGCGAGGGTGGCGAGCGCCAGCGTATTCCGCTGCAGAACCGCCTGGGCTCGAGTCACCCCAAGCTGACTCAGGCCGTTTTGCTGATGGAAGCCAACATCGAAGAGCCGCTGACCACCGACGAAATCGCCCAGCATGTGTGTGTGTCACGTCGGCAGTTGGAGCGTATCTTCAAGCAGTACCTGAACCGTGTACCCAGCCAGTACTACCTGGAGTTGCGGTTGAACAAGGCGCGGCAGATGCTGATGCAGACCAGCAAGTCGATCATCCAGATCGGGCTGTCCTGTGGCTTCTCCTCGGGGCCGCATTTTTCCAGTGCCTACCGTAACTTCTTTGGTGCAACGCCGCGAGAAGACCGGAACCAGCGTCGCAGCAGCAGCCCGTTTGAATTGAGCTCGGCGCCGGCTGAAAAGGGCTGAGATTCGGTTGGGTTCGGGGTGTATGCCTTGGGGTTGATGTTGGGGTGCAAATCGAGCGCCGCGCGGGCGGCGCTCGATCTCCCCGTCAACACACCAACATCGCCGTACATCCTGCCCCCTCAAAATTCTGTGTGAACACCCGTACATCCTGCCCCCTCACAAACCTGTGTGAACACCCGTTCACCCAGCCCCCTCTCTCCCGTACACTGCGCGATTGCGACAGTGTTTGTCGCATTGCCGAAAGCCTTGTCAAAACTGGGTTTTGCGCTGTAACAAGTTGTCGCTTGGCCGCAAGGACAGGCGCGGATCAGTCCTTACAATCCCCCCATCGCTCGCCACTTCCAGGCCAGCGTTCCTCTTCAGGAGACTCAGATGTCCGTTGAGCAAGCCCCGGTGCAACGTGCCGATTTCGACCAGGTGATGGTCCCCAACTATTCTCCGGCGGCCTTCATTCCTGTGCGAGGCGAGGGTTCCCGCGTCTGGGACCAGTCGGGTCGCGAGTTGATCGACTTTGCCGGCGGCATCGCGGTCAATGCCCTGGGCCACTGCCACCCGGCACTGGTCAAGGCCCTGACTGAACAGGCCAATACCCTCTGGCACGTCTCCAACGTGTTCACCAACGAGCCGGCCCTGCGCCTGGCCCACAAGCTGGTGGACGCCACCTTTGCCGACCGCGCGTTCTTCTGCAACTCCGGCGCCGAGTCCAACGAGGCCGCTTTCAAGCTGGCCCGTCGTGTGGCGCATGACCGCTTCGGTCCGCAAAAGCACGAAATCATCGCCACCCTGAACAGCTTCCACGGTCGCACCCTGTTTACCGTCAGCGTGGGTGGCCAGCCGAAGTACTCCGATGGCTTTGGCCCGAAGATCACCGGTATCAGCCATGTGCCGTACAACGACCTGGAAGCGTTGAAGGCACAGATTTCCGACAAGACCTGCGCCGTGGTGATCGAGCCGATCCAGGGCGAGAGCGGCGTGGTGCCGGCCGACAAGGCCTACCTGGAAGGCGCGCGCAAGCTGTGTGATGAGCACAATGCGCTGCTGATCTTCGACGAAGTGCAGACTGGCGTGGGCCGTACCGGCTCGCTGTATGCCTACCAGCACTACGGCGTGACCCCGGACATTCTGACCAGTGCCAAGAGCCTGGGCGGCGGCTTCCCGATTGGCGCCATGCTGACCACCACCGAGCTGGCCAAGCACCTGGCCGTTGGCACCCACGGCACCACCTATGGCGGCAACCCGCTGGGTTGCGCCGTGGCCTGCGCGGTGCTGGATGTGGTCAACACCCCGGAAACCCTGGCCGGTATCAAGGCAAAGCACGAGCGCTTCAAAACCCGCCTGGAGCAGATCGGCCAGAAGTACAACCTGTTCAGCCAGGTGCGTGGCGTCGGCTTGCTGCTGGGCTGTGTCTTGACCGAGGCCTGGCAAGGCAAGGCCAAGGACGTGCTCAATGCTGCCGAGAAAGAAGGCGTGATGGTGCTGCAGGCCGGCCCGGATGTCGTCCGCTTCGCGCCAAGCCTGGTGGTTGAAGACGCTGACATCGACGAAGGCCTGGACCGCTTCGAACGCGCTGTGGCCACACTGACCAAAGGCTGATTCGCCAGCGGTCCTTTCGCCGGCCGCGGCGCAGCCTCAGCCCGAGGCTGAGCCGGGTCGGCGATACCCGATTCCAGTGCAGGTGCCTGGGTGCCTGCCGTTTTTCCGTGCCGACGTGAATGGCCCGTATTCCAAAGGAGTGACACCATGCTGGTGATGCGCCCCGCGCAAATGGCTGATCTGAACGACGTGCAGCGCATGGCTGCAGACAGCCCCATTGGTGTCACCTCGCTGCCGGACGACACTGCTCGTCTGGGCGACAAGATTGCCGCCTCTGAGACATCCTTCGCCGCCGAGGTCAGCTTCAACGGTGAAGAGAGTTACTTTTTCGTGCTCGAAGACAGTGAAACAGGCAAGTTGGCCGGCTGCTCGGCCATTGTCGCTTCGGCCGGCTACTCCGAGCCGTTCTACAGTTTTCGTAACGAAACATTCGTGCACGCCTCACGCGAGCTGAAGATACACAACAAGATCCATGTGCTGTCGCTGTGCCACGATCTGACCGGCAACAGCCTGCTGACCAGTTTCTATGTGGCGCCGGAGCTGGTGAACAGTGGCTGGGCCGAGCTCAACTCGCGCGGCCGACTGCTGTTCATGGCTGCGCACCCGGAGCGCTTTGCCGATTCGGTGGTGACCGAGATCGTCGGCTTCAGCGACGAGCAGGGTGAATCGCCGTTCTGGGATGCCATCGGCCGCAACTTCTTCGACCTCAACTATGCCGACGCCGAGCGCCTGTGCGGCCTGAAGAGCCGTACCTTTCTCGCCGAGCTGATGCCCCACTACCCGATCTACGTGCCGTTGTTGCCAGACCTGGCGCAGGAAGCCATGGGCCAGGTACATCCGCGGGCGCAGATCACCTTCGACATACTCATGCGCGAAGGCTTCGAGACTGAGCACTACATCGACATCTTCGACGGCGGCCCGACCCTGCATGCGCGCACCTCTGGCATCCGCTCGATCGCCCAGAGCCGGGTGGTCCCGGTGAAGATCGAAGAGGCCCCGGCCAAAGGCGGTCGCCCGTACCTGGTGTGCAACGGCCTGCTGCAGGACTACCGCGCGGTGTTGCTGGACCTGGACTGGGTGCCTGGCAAGCCGGTCAGCCTGAGCGTGGCAGCAGCCGACGCGCTGGGCGTGGGCGAGGGCGCCAGCGTGCGCCTGGTCGCGGTTTGAGGTCTGGCAACAGACGTTTCGGGATTGATGCGTTAGCAGAGTTTCGCGCCGGCCGATGCCGCCGCACAAGGAGATAGCATGATCGTTCGTCCTGTACGCAGCAGCGATTTGCCTGCGTTGATCGAATTGGCACGCAGCACCGGCACCACCGGGCTGACCACGCTGCCGGCCAACGAAGAGCGCCTGGGGCATCGCGTTGGTTGGGCGGAAAAAAGCTTTCGTGGCGAAGCCGAGCGTGGCGACACCGATTACCTGTTCGTGCTGGAAAACGACGAAGGTCTGGTGGTGGGTATCAGTGCCATCGCCGGCGCCGTCGGCCTGCGTGAGCCTTGGTACAACTACCGGGTCGGCCTGACTGTCAGCGCCTCGCAGGAGCTGAAGATCTACCGCGAAATCCCGACGCTGTTCCTGGCCAACGACCTGACCGGCAACTCCGAGCTGTGCTCGCTGTTCCTGCGTAGCGACTACCGCTCGGGCCTCAATGGCCGCCTGCTGTCGCGTGCGCGCATGCTGTTCATTGCCGAGTTCCCCGAGCTGTTCGGCAAGAAGATCATTGCCGAAATGCGCGGCATGTCTGACGAGCAGGGCCGTTCGCCGTTCTGGGAAAGCCTGGGCCGGCATTTTTTCAAGATGGAGTTCAGCCAGGCCGATTACCTCACTGGCGTGGGCAACAAGTCGTTCATCGCCGAACTGATGCCCAAGTTCCCGCTGTACACCTGCTTCCTGTCCGAAGCGGCGCGCAGTGTGATCGGCCGTGTGCACAAAGACACCGAGCCGGCGCTGGCCATGCTCAAGCAGGAAGGCTTCAACTACCAGGGCTACGTCGACATCTTCGATGCCGGCCCGGCCATCGAGTGTGACACTGCCAAGATCCGCGCCGTGCGCGAGAGCCAGACCCTGGTGCTGGCGGTAGGTACGCCAGGCGATGACGCGACCCCTTTCATTATCCACAACCGCAAGCGCGACGATTGCCGCATCACTGCTGCACCTGCACGGTTGGCCGCCGGCACCCTGGTGGTCGACCCGTTGACCGCCAAGCGCCTGCGCATGGGCGTCGGTGACAATGTCCGCGCGGTGCCGCTGTCGGCCAGCCGGGAGGCCCAGTAAATGACCACGCATTACATCGCAGGCAATTGGCAGGCCGGCCAGGGCGAAACCCTGCAGTCGCTCAACCCGGTGACCCAGGCCGTGATCTGGCAAGGGCAGGGCGCTGACGCCAGCCAGGTCGACGCTGCCGTGCAGGCCGCGCGGCAGGCCTTTCCGGCCTGGGCGCAGTTGAGCCTGGAGGCACGTATCGATGTGCTGGAGAAGTTTGCCGCGCAGCTGAAAGTGCATGCCGAAGCCATGGCCCAGTGCATTGGCGAGGAAACCGGGAAGCCGCTGTGGGAATCTGCGACTGAAGTCACCAGTATGATCAACAAGGTGGCGATTTCAGTACAGAGCTACCGCGAGCGCACCGGCGAAAAGAGTGGTCCGCTGGCCGATGCCACGGCTGTTCTGCGGCACAAGCCTCACGGCGTCGTGGCGGTGTTCGGCCCTTACAATTTCCCCGGGCACCTGCCCAATGGCCATATCGTGCCGGCGCTGCTGGCAGGCAACTGCGTGGTGTTCAAGCCCAGCGAGCTCACCCCCAAGGTCGCTGAGCTTACCGTCAACTGCTGGATTGCTGCCGGCCTGCCGGCGGGTGTGCTGAACCTGGTGCAGGGCGCACGTGAAACCGGTGTGGCGCTGGCCGCCAACCCAGGTATCGATGGCCTGTTCTTCACCGGCTCCAGCCGCACCGGCAACTTGCTGCATCAACAGTTCGCAGGCCGCCCAGACAAGATTCTGGCCCTGGAAATGGGGGGTAACAACCCGCTGGTGGTGGACGAGGTCAAGGACCTCGATGCGGCGGTGTATACCATTGTCCAGTCGGCGTTCATTTCCGCCGGCCAGCGTTGCACCTGCGCGCGGCGCCTGCTGGTGCCGCAAGGCGCCTGGGGTGATGCGCTGATCGCGCGCCTGGTCGAAGTGTGCAAAACCATCACGGTGGGGGCGTTCGATGAACAGCCGGCGCCTTTCATGGGGTCGGTGATTTCGCTGCAGGCGGCTCGGGCGCTGCTTGCCGCCCAGGTTGAACTGGCCGCCAAAGGTGGCGTGAAACTGCTGGAAATGACTCAGCCGCAGGCCGATGCTGCACTGCTGACCCCGGGCATTGTCGATGTCACCGCCGTGGCTGACCGCCCGGACGAAGAGTTTTTCGGCCCGCTGTTGCAGGTGATCCGCTACGGCGACTTCGATGCTGCCATCGATGAAGCCAATAACACCCAGTATGGCCTGGCCGCCGGCTTATTGTCTGATTCGCGAGCCCGCTACCAGTACTTCTGGTTGCGCAGTCGCGCTGGCATCGTCAACTGGAACAAACAGCTGACGGGGGCTGCCAGCAGCGCGCCGTTCGGTGGTGTGGGTGCCAGTGGCAACCATCGCGCCAGCGCCTATTACGCGGCCGACTACTGCGCTTACCCCGTGGCTTCGCTGGAGACCGCCAGCCTTGCCTTGCCGGCGACCCTGACGCCGGGCGTCACCCTATAACAACAGGTCACGGAGCCTAGCCGATGAAATCCTATGAAGTGAATTTTGATGGCCTGGTGGGGCCTACCCACAACTATGGCGGCCTGTCTTACGGTAACGTGGCTTCGCAGAGCAACAGCCAGCAGGCGTCCAACCCGCGTGAGGCCGCGCGCCAGGGCCTGGCGAAGATGAAAGCGCTGGCCGACATGGGCTTCAAGCAGGGTGTTCTGGCGCCACAAGAGCGCCCGGACGTGGCGGCGCTGCGCCGCCTGGGGTTCAGTGGTAGCGATGCCGACGTTATCCAGCGCGCCGCCCGCGAGGCCATGCCGTTGCTGGTGGCCAGTTGCTCGGCCTCGAGCATGTGGGTGGCCAACGCCGCGACAGTCAGCCCGAGTGCCGACACTGCTGACGGTCGCGTGCACTTCACTGCCGCCAACCTCAACTGCAAATATCACCGCAGCATCGAACACCCGACCACCAGCCGCGTGCTGGGTGCCATGTTCAACAACGAGAAACACTTTGCCCACCACGCTGCGCTGCCTGCCGTGGCACAGTTCGGTGACGAGGGCGCGGCCAACCACACGCGCTTCTGCCGCGCCTATGGCGAGGCTGGCGTGGAGTTTTTTGTCTACGGCCGCAGTGCCTTCGACAGCCGTTACCCCGCGCCACAGAAGTACCCGGCCCGACAAACCCTGGAGGCCTCGCAAGCTGTGGCCCGGCTGCACGGCCTGAGCGATGACGGTGTGGTCTACGCTCAACAGAACCCGGCGGTGATCGATCAGGGTGTGTTCCACAATGATGTGATTTCGGTCGGTAACGGCGAGGTGCTGTTCTACCACGAGGACGCGTTTCTCGAGACCGACGCGGTACTTGGGCAACTGCGAGCTAAACTGGCCAGCAAGGGTGGCAACTTCCAGGCCATCTGCGTGCCCAGGGCCGCGGTGGCGGTGGAGGACGCGGTGCGTTCCTACCTGTTCAACAGCCAGCTGCTCAGCCGCGACGATGGTTCCATGCTGCTGGTCGTGCCGGAAGAGTGTCGCAACAACGAGCGGGTCTGGGCCTATCTGGGCCAGCTGACCAGCCAGGGAGGCCCGGTGAAGGAGGTCAAGGTATTCGACCTCAAGCAAAGCATGCAAAACGGCGGCGGCCCCGCCTGCCTGCGTTTGCGCGTGGCTTTGAAAGAAGCGGAACTGGCAGCCGTCAACCAAGGCGTTATCATGACGGCCCCGCTGTATGACACGCTGCTGCAGTGGGTCGACAGGCACTACCGCGATCGCCTTGGCGAAGCAGACCTGGCTGACCCGCAACTGCTGGTGGAATGCCGTACGGCACTGGACGAATTGACCCAGATCCTGAAGTTGGGCTCGGTGTATCCGTTCCAACGCCAACCTTGAAGAGAGACTCTGTAATGACCGACGCCTTGCGCCTGATCCTCGAAGATGAAGACGGCACCCAGCTGGAAACTTCCTGCACCCGCTTTGCTGTGGTCTGGCAAGGCAAGGAAGTGTGGATTCAGCAGGATGGCCGTGGCCAGTTGCTGATCGGCGTGGATGTCGAGGAAGACGACACCGAGTATGCCAACTTGCTGCTGCGCCCGATGGCCACCAATCTGGTCAGCCTGCAGCTGGAAATGGAACCGGCAGAACTTGGCGAAGACGACGATCACGTTCATGGCCCTGACTGCGGTCACCACCACTAAGGAAGCACCTATGCTCGCCCTTGGCAAATTGCTTGAGCTGACCCTCACCGCTCACGAACCGGCTGAGAAGACCCAAGTGACACCCGGGGGCGCGCGTTTGCGATGGCTGGGGGAGGGCGCGCTCGAAGTGCGTCCGGCCGAAAGCGAAGATTGCGGGCTGGACTTGCTGTTGTCCGCCGGCATTCATGGCAACGAAACAGCGCCGATCGAATTGCTCGAACGGCTGCTGCACGGCGTGGCCAACGGCAAGATCAAACCCAGGGCACGGGTGCTGTTCCTGTTCGGCAACCCGGCGGCGATCCGCAAGGGCGAGCGCTTTATCGAACAGGACATCAACCGCTTGTTCAATGGTCGCCATGAGCTGTCCAGCGGGTTCGAAGCACTGCGTGCTGCCGAGCTTGAACAGTTCGCCCGGGTGTTCTTCAGCAAGCCGGGGCGCAACCGCCTGCATTACGACCTGCATACTGCCATCCGCGGTTCGAAGATCGAGCAATTCGCCTTGTACCCTTATAAAGAGGGGCGTAAGCACTCCCGTCGTGAGCTGGCGCGCCTGGCGGCGGCAGGTATGGAAGCGGTGCTGCTGCAAGGCAAGTCGTCCATCACCTTCAGTGCTTTCACCTACGAACAGCTTGAGGCTGAAGCTTTCACCCTGGAGTTGGGCAAGGCCCGCCCGTTCGGCCAGAACGAGCAGGTGAACCTCGACAAGCTCGAAGAGCGGCTGATCCGCATCATCGAGGCTACCGAGCCCGAAAACGAAAGTTCGCTGGATGGCCTGCAGCTGTTCAGTGTTTCCCGCGAAATCATCAAGCACAGCGACAGCTTCCACCTGCACCTGCCGGCGGACATCGAAAACTTCTCCGAGCTGAGCAAGGGTTACCTGCTGGCTGAGGACCTGGCCGAGATGCGCTGGGTGGTTGAGGAGGAGGGTGCGCGCATCATCTTCCCCAACCCCAAGGTCAAGAACGGCTTGCGCGCTGGCATTCTGATCGTGCCGGATTCGGGGCAGCGCCTGGGGTGAGAGCGGTGTCGCCTGTTTCGCGGGTGAACCCGCTCCTACGGGCACGGCGCCACATTAAGGCCTTGCACATACCTTGTAGGAGCGGGTTTACCCGCGAAACAGGTGACACAGTTTCGGATCCTATCCTTGATGAAAACCCTTTAATTCACCGCCTGTTCCCTTTTCCCCTCCCTTAAGCGGTAATTGGCTTGCCAGTGGCGAAACACAGGATTTAGCATCCGGTCATGTCGTTTTCGTTTGCATAGCCCGAAAAACCGTCCAAACGATGGCTTCTATCGTATAAACACACTGCATCAAGACTGCAGGACCGATATAATGCGGCCCTTTGCCGTCGTTTCGTCGACGCGTTTGCCCAACAGGGCCGCCGTTTCCGTGGAAGAACCTATGAAAAGCGCAGAAATCCGTGAAGCCTTCCTTCGCTTCTTCGAAGAGCAGGGACATACCCGAGTCGCCTCCAGTTCGCTGATCCCGAACAACGACCCGACCCTGCTGTTCACCAACGCAGGCATGAACCAGTTCAAGGACTGCTTCCTCGGTGCGGAGAAGCGCGCCTACACGCGTGCTGTCAGCAGCCAGAAGTGCGTGCGTGCCGGTGGCAAGCACAACGACCTGGAAAACGTCGGTTACACCGCGCGTCACCACACCTTCTTCGAAATGCTGGGCAACTTCAGCTTCGGCGACTATTTCAAGCGCGATGCCATTACCTTCGCCTGGACCTTCCTGACGTCTGAGCAGTGGCTGAACCTGCCCAAGGAAAAGCTCTGGGTCACCGTCTACGCCACCGACGACGAAGCCTACGACATCTGGACCAAGGAAGTCGGCGTGCCGGCCGAGCGCATGGTGCGCATCGGCGATAACAAGGGCGCCCCGTACGCCTCCGACAACTTCTGGACCATGGGCGATACCGGCCCGTGCGGCCCATGCACCGAGATTTTCTACGATCACGGCCCGGATATCTGGGGTGGCCCACCTGGCTCGCCAGAAGAAGATGGTGACCGCTACATCGAGATCTGGAACAACGTCTTCATGCAGTTCAACCGCACAGCCGACGGTGTGCTGCACCCGCTGCCAGCACCGTCGGTGGACACCGGCATGGGCCTGGAGCGCGTCAGCGCCGTGCTGCAGCACGTGCATTCGAACTACGAGATCGACCTGTTCCAGAACCTGCTGGCTGCCGCAGCCAAGGCCATCGGTTGCAGCAATGACGGCCAGGCCTCGCTGAAAGTGGTCGCCGACCACATCCGTTCGTGCGGCTTCCTGATTGCCGACGGCGTGCTGCCGTCCAACGAGGGCCGTGGCTACGTGCTGCGCCGCATCATTCGCCGCGCTTGCCGTCACGGCAACAAGCTGGGCGCCAAGGGCAGCTTCTTCTACCAGATCGTTGCCGCACTGGCCGCTGAAATGGGCGAAGCCTTCCCGGAGTTGAAGAGCCAGCAAGCGCACATCGAGCGCGTGCTCAAGGCCGAAGAAGAGCAGTTCGCCAAGACCCTGGAGCAGGGCCTGCGCATCCTCGAGCAAGACCTGGCCCAGCTGAAAGGCGACGTGGTACCGGGCGACGTGGTGTTCAAGCTGTACGACACCTATGGCTTCCCGATGGACCTGACTGCCGACATCGCCCGTGAGCGTGAGCTGACTATCGACGAAGCCGGCTTTGAGCGTGAAATGGACGCCCAGCGTGAGCGTGCCCGTTCCGCCAGCGCCTTCGGCATGGATTACAACAGCCTGGTCAAGGTCGACAGCGCCACCGAGTTCCTCGGTTACGACACCACCGAGGGCCAGGGCAAGATCATCGCCCTCTACAAGGATGGCCAATCCGTTGACCAGCTGGGTGAAGGCGAGCAGGGCGTTGTGGTGCTCGACCGCACGCCGTTCTACGCCGAGTCCGGTGGCCAGGTTGGTGACAGCGGCTTCCTGCAGGCAGGTGCTGCACGCTTCGACGTGCGTGATACCACCAAGACCGGCGGCGCCTTCCTGCACCACGGCGTGGTGGCCAGCGGTGCGCTGCTGATCGGTTCGCCCGTCGAGGCCAAGGTCGATGCCGACGTACAGCACGCCACCTCGTTGAATCACTCCGCCACCCACCTGCTGCACGAAGCATTGCGCCAGGTACTGGGCGAGCATGTACAGCAGAAGGGCTCGCTGGTCGACAGCCAGCGCCTGCGTTTCGACTTCAGCCACTTCGAAGCGGTGAAGCCGGAGCAGATCAAGCAGCTGGAAGACATCGTCAACCGCGAGATTCGCAAGAACACCCCGGTTGAAACCGAACTGACCGACATCGAAACTGCCAAGGCCAAAGGCGCAATGGCGCTGTTCGGCGAGAAATACGGCGACACCGTGCGTGTGCTGAGCATGGGCGGTGATTTTTCGGTGGAATTGTGCGGCGGTATCCACGCCAAGCGCACCGGTGACATCAGCCTGTTCAAGATCATCAGCGAAGGCGGCGTAGCCTCTGGCGTGCGCCGTATCGAAGCCGTAACCGGTGCCGCTGCGCTGGCTTACCTGAACGCTGCCGAAGAGCAGGTCAAGGAAGCCGCACAACTGGTCAAGGGTAACCGCGACAACCTGATCGACAAGCTGTCGGCTGTGCTCGAGCGCAACCGCCAGCTGGAGAAGCAGCTGGAACAGCTGCAGGCCAAGGCCGCCAGCGCCGCCGGGGACGATCTCTCCAACGCGGCCGTTGAGGTCAAGGGTGCCAAGGTCCTCGCCGCCCGCCTGGATGGGCAGGATGGCAAGGCCCTGCTGGCCCTGGTCGATCAGCTGAAGAACAAGCTCGGCCACGCAGTGATCCTGCTGGGCAGCGAGCATGAGGGCAAGGTTGTGCTGGTGGCCGGCGTGACCAAGGACCTCTCCAGCCAACTCAAGGCTGGCGATCTGATGAAACAAGCCGCTGCGGCGGTGGGTGGCAAGGGCGGCGGCCGTCCGGACATGGCCCAGGGTGGTGGCGTCGACGTCGCTGCCCTGGACCAGGCCCTGGCGCTGGCCGTGCCATTCGCAGAGCAGGGACTTTGAGATGAGGGGGTGGAGGGTCTAGTGGCCACACAGGCCACTCCCGTCCACCCCTTCATGTTGGATTGTTTTTTGGGGCCCTGTATGGGCTGAGGCACCATTGAAATGGCGTTGATCGTACAGAAATTTGGCGGCACCTCTGTCGGTTCCATCGAGCGGATCGAGCAGGTAGCCGAAAAGGTCAAGAAACACCGTGAAGCGGGCGAAGACCTGGTGGTTGTGCTGTCGGCCATGAGCGGTGAAACCAATCGCCTGATCGACTTGGCCAAGCAGATCACCGATCAGCCGGTTCCTCGTGAACTGGACGTGATCGTGTCGACGGGTGAGCAGGTCACCATTGCCCTGCTGACCATGGCCTTGATCAAGCGTGGTGTGCCAGCGGTGTCCTACACCGGCAACCAGGTGCGTATTCTCACCGACAGCTCGCACAACAAGGCGCGCATTCTGCAAATCGACGACCAGAAGATTCGTGCCGACCTCAAGGAAGGTCGCGTCGTCGTGGTTGCAGGCTTCCAGGGTGTCGACGAGCACGGCAGCATCACTACCCTGGGTCGTGGTGGCTCTGATACCACCGGCGTGGCCCTGGCGGCGGCGCTGAAGGCTGATGAGTGCCAGATCTACACTGATGTTGATGGCGTCTACACCACCGACCCGCGCGTCGTGCCACAGGCTCGTCGCCTGGAGAAGATCACCTTCGAAGAGATGCTGGAAATGGCCAGCCTTGGTTCCAAGGTGCTGCAGATCCGTTCGGTGGAGTTCGCCGGCAAGTACAACGTTCCGCTGCGCGTGCTGCACAGCTTCAAGGAGGGTCCGGGTACCCTCATTACCATTGATGAAGAGGAATCCATGGAACAGCCGATCATTTCCGGTATCGCCTTCAACCGTGATGAAGCAAAGCTGACCATTCGCGGCGTGCCGGATACCCCGGGCGTGGCCTTCAAGATCCTCGGCCCGATCAGCGCTTCGAACATCGAAGTCGACATGATCGTGCAGAACGTTGCTCACGATAACACCACCGACTTCACCTTCACCGTGCACCGCAATGAGTACGAGAAGGCGCAGAGCGTGCTGGAAAACACTGCGCGCGAAATCGGTGCCCGTGAAGTGATCGGCGACACCAAGATCGCCAAGGTCTCGATCGTCGGCGTCGGCATGCGTTCGCACGCCGGGGTTGCCAGCTGCATGTTCGAAGCCCTGGCCAAGGAGAGCATCAACATCCAGATGATCTCCACTTCCGAGATCAAGGTTTCGGTGGTGCTCGAAGAGAAGTACCTGGAGCTGGCCGTGCGCGCGCTGCATACCGCGTTCGATCTGGATGCTCCTGCCCGACAGGGCGAGTAAGGCGCTGCCTGGAAGGGCGCGGCTTGCCGCGCCCTTCGCGTTTCTGCTCGCCGCGCAGGCCCTGTCCTGCCCTGTGCGGCGAGTAACCGGGGCCATGGTCGTCGTCCGCGACCCGGCCCGATATCCAAGACTGTTACCCCTGAATGTTTTGCGTAAGGAGAAAGCTATGTTGATTCTGACTCGTCGGTGCGCCGAGAGCCTGATCATTGGAGACGGCGAGATCACCGTGACGGTGCTTGGCGTCAAAGGCAACCAGGTGCGTATTGGCGTGAGCGCCCCGAAAGAAGTGGCAGTTCACCGCGAGGAAATCTACCTGCGGATCAAGAAGGAGAAGGATGAAGAGCCAAGCCTTTAATTTTTTTGAAGTTTTTTTCAAAAAAAGGGTTGCAAAGGTGAAAGAGGTTCTTTAATATTCGCCTCGTGTTGCGGTGAGGTGGCCGAGTGGCCGAAGGCGCTCCCCTGCTAAGGGAGTATACCTCATAAGGGTATCGGGGGTTCGAATCCCCCCTTCACCGCCATTATTTGCGTAGGGCGCTGTAAACGGTAGGAACGCTAAGTAGTTGTTTTATAACGAAAAGCTTCTTGCAAAAATGTTTCAGCGACCTATAATGCGCGGCAAGACAC
>NZ_JBYSYE010000010.1:24578-128066 GCF_058782925.1 Pseudomonas sp. FW305-E2
GGACTCATAGCTCAGCTGGATAGAGTACTCGGCTACGAACCGAGCGGTCGCAGGTTCGAATCCTGCTGAGTCCGCCACTTTCTTGAAGTGGTTCTGCTTGCAAAGCCATTTCAGTCAACCAGTGGTAACCTGGTCTAAAACTACCATCACGGACTCATAGCTCAGCTGGATAGAGTACTCGGCTACGAACCGAGCGGTCGCAGGTTCGAATCCTGCTGAGTCCGCCATACCCCATCAAAAAGCCCGCTCAATAGAGCGGGCTTTTTGTTTGTGCGCCAATGAATTCTTGAGCCTGTCGATCTACGCTCTTCTGTAATGATTGCGGTGTAGTCTTGAGCCGCTGAGCGGCCTCAAAAATCAAATGTGCTTTCTCATCCACAACAACCGTCGCACTGATAGCTTCGAGCGTTGTCCCAGCTTTATCACGCAAACGATTGTTCTGGCCAAAAATTTAAGCGATCTGACAGCTTTAGCAGTGTATGATTGCGCCCGTCAGCCCCGCCGGGGCTTGTGGAAAACCACCATGGACTTACCCAGTAGTTACTCGCTAACACGATTCATACAGAAAGATCTGACCGATTGATTCCCTCGGCGTGCTCCGCTGCTGGGAGTGGAGTTCGCCTATGACCGAAGTAGAAGTTAAAAAAGCGCAAGAAAGCCTGCAGGATCGCCTGGCCCAGGTGGTTGAACTGCTGCAGCGTCAGCGCATGGTCGAAGACCTGACCCATCGCCAGGAAGGCGCGCACAATGACCTGGTGGAAAACCTGGTCCACCGCCAGAACCTCGTCGAGCTGCAGCGCAAGCTCGATGACCTGCACCCCGCCGACATCGCCTACATCCTCGAAGCCTTGCCCCTGGAAGATCGCCTGACGGTCTGGCAGCTGGTGCGCTCGGAGCGCGATGGCGACATCCTGCTGGAAGTTTCCGATTCGGTTCGCCAATCGCTGATCGCCGACATGGACGATCACGAGCTGCTGGCTGCCGCCAAGGAGATGGACGCCGACGAACTGGCCGACCTCGCCCCAGAGCTGCCGCGTGACGTTGTTCACGAGCTGATGGAAACCCTCGATGCCCAGCAACGCGAGCGAGTGCGTTCGGCGCTGAGCTACGACGAGGAGCAGGTCGGTGCGCTGATGGACTTCGAGATGGTCACCATCCGCGAAGATGTCAGCCTGGAAGTGGTGCTGCGCTACCTGCGCCGCCTGAAAGAATTGCCGAACCACACCGACAAATTGTTCGTGGTCGATTACGACGGCATCCTCAAGGGGGTATTGCCGATCAAGCGCCTGCTGGTCAACGACCCGGAGAAGAAGGTGGCGGAGGTCATGGCGACCGACCCTGTCTCCTTCCAGCCCGAGGAAGATGCCTACGATGCAGCGCAGGCTTTCGAGCGTTATGACCTGGTATCCGCCCCGGTGGTGGACAAGAGCGAACGCCTGATCGGCCGTCTGACCATCGACGAAATGGTTGACCTGATCCGTGAGGAAAGCGAGAGCGAAGTCCTCAACATGGCGGGTCTGCGTGAAGAGGAAGATATTTTCGCCTCGGTCTGGCGTTCGTTCCGCAACCGTTGGGCGTGGCTGGCCATCAATCTGATTACCGCGTTCGTTGCTTCGCGAGTGATCGGGTTGTTCGAAGGTTCGATTGAAAAGCTGGTGGCGTTGGCTGCGTTGATGCCGATCGTTGCGGGTATTGGTGGCAACTCTGGTAACCAGACCATCACCATGATCGTCCGCGCCATGGCCCTGGACCAAGTGTCGCCAGGCAATACCAGCCGCTTGATGCGCAAGGAGTTGGCGGTGTCGCTGATCAACGGCCTGGTTTGGGGCGGCGTGATTGGTGCGGTGGCTTTCTGGCTGTATGGCAGCTGGTCGCTGGGGGTGGTGATGACCGCAGCGATGACCTTGAACTTGTTGTTGGCAGCGCTGATGGGCGTGCTGATCCCGATGACATTGGCTCGCCTGGGGCGCGACCCTGCGATGGGGGCGAGCGTGATGATCACTGCTGTGACCGACAGCGGTGGTTTCTTCATCTTCCTTGGGCTGGCGACGCTGTTCCTGTTGTAAGCCGATCCTCCCTGTGGGAACGTCCCGCAGGGAAATGCCTTTGCTGCCAATCAGTCATCCACAAAAAAGCCAGCTTACGCTGGCTTTTTTGTGTTCGCTGCAGGCCTCAGGAAGCGTCTGCGGCCATTTCCACATCGTGAGCGATGAGGGCGACCAAGGCGTTCTGCTGGCGGTGGGACAGTTGGCGGAAACGCTGCAGCAACTCGCGCTCATGCAGGGACAGCTCGGGGCTGTCCAGGCGCATGCTCAGTTCGTCACCCAGCGCACCTTCCTGGATAAGGCTCTGTTCCAGGCGTGCAATGATCTCGGAGTTCATGCTGCGGTGGTGGTTGCGTGCTACCTCGGCAATGCGCTCACGCATTCCGTCTGGCAGGCGGACGACGAACTTGTCAGCGGTGCGGCTCGAATAAATAGCCTGTTTCATTGGGCGCATATAAATTGACCAGAGTTTGGTTCAGGGGAAGCGGTTCTCAAATTGGCCGCACGGGATGGAAGTACGACCGTGGCGACGACAAAATGTTCAACCGCCAGTGAAAAATGGATGCTCATCTTGCCTCATGGTCGCCGTTTGCTTGGCGTCAATTATGTGACAAATAGTGAGCCGGATAAAGGCTTTATGCCAGTACCAATTATCAGAAATGAGCACTGGTTTGAAAAGTTTTACATGCTCTGGCTAGCCTGGCCGTCAGTCTTTTGCCGTCAATAATCGGTAAAACGCAGAAAAATGCCCAGAAAAGCCCTAGAATGCGCCGGTTCTCTCCATAGAGCATAGTGGCTATGCAACATGACGCAAGCGACCGCCGATCAGGGACGGGCCGGTTGATATTTCTGGTGGGGCCGTCGGGTTCCGGGAAAGACTCCCTGATCGACGCTTCGCGTGAGCAACTGGCCCTCGCCGGGGTAGAAATTGCCCGCCGGGTCATCACCCGTTCGGCCGAAGCCAAAGGCGAAGCTGCCCAAGGGGTCACGCCTGAGCAGTTTGAGACCTTGCGTGCGCAGGGTGCGTTTGCCATGCACTGGCGGGCCAATGGCCTTGACTATGGCATACCCCGGCAGGTGGACCAGTGGTTGGCGGCGGGGAGGGCAGTGCTGGTGAATGGCTCGCGGGCTTATCTGCCAGAAGCCCGTCAGCGCTACCCGGATTTGTTGGCCGTGTTGGTCAAGGTCAAGCCTGAGGTGCTGCGCCAGCGCTTGCTGGCCCGGGGCCGGGAAACTGCAGAAGAAGTGGAGCAGCGCCTGGTGCGCAGCGCACGCTTGCAAGCTGCAGCCGACCCGTCGGTGCATGTGCTGGATAATTCTTCCACACTGGAGGCGGCGGTCGCCGCATTCGTTTCGCTGCTTCGCCATCAGGGCGTGCTACCGCGGGGATAGCAGCCGCAGAAAAGGATTACGCGAAAAAGCCCAGTTGAGGCATGACAAACGCCAGCATGCTGGTTAACATGCTGGCCATCCCGCTGTGCAGCGCTCGCTGCCGGTCGTAGCGTCTCAGTAGCTCAATTGGATAGAGCATCCCCCTCCTAAGGGGAAGGTTGCAGGTTCAATTCCTGCCTGGGACGCCATATATTTCAGTGCTTTAGGTGCTCTGCAGAGGGCTCGGTTTACTTCTGCGGGTGCAGGATGAATGCAGTAGAGCATTCTCTATCACTACACCAGCCAGCATGGATTGCTCGGATTTCTCTCCAGCAAGGCTGCCTGTGCAACCAATACGCATTTCCTAAACGACCCTACTTAATTCGTTCACGCACTTCTTTGCGCAGGCGATGGCCAGCGGTGCCTACGATGACGATTACTGGGCGCATTTTGGTGCCGCTCTCTACCGCAGCGTGGATCAGATGCGGGGGGAAGATCTGTACGTTTCATCGTTCAGTGAAAGGCCGGATTTGTTGAGCCAGTGGCGGGGGTACTGTCCTGGTGGAAGTGGCTACTGCATTGGTTTTGATCAAGCGCTATTGGCGGAATACTGCGAGGAGCAGGGTATTAGGCTGGAGAAATCTCTCTTCAAGCATGACGACCAGCTAGGTGCCGTAGCGAGAATAATCTCAGCTGCTAGAGACGCGTTTCCGTCGATCCCTTACACCGAGGATGTGTTTCACTCCCTCCCACCCAAGGAAAAGGTCGAGTCGATGTTCGAGCTACAACGCCGGCTCGACGGCGAGCTCAAACCTGAAGCGGACGTAGTAATTGAAAGAGCTTGCGAACTGCTGTTGGGCCTTGCCTCATTGTTCAAGCACGAAGGATTTCACGAGGAGGCGGCGAATAATCGCCAGTAAGCCGACACAGGAGGTCTGCTTCCGACCAGGGCCGTCATATGTCATACCTTTCATCTCGTTGGATATGCTCAAGGCTAAGCCTGCGGCACTCAAGAAAGTGATAGTAGGACCAAACCCAAACCTGCGGCGAGCCGTCAAGGCTGCGGAGATCTTAGTGGGGAAATATGGGTATGACGCCGACATCGTGACCTCTTCAGCCATACCGTTCAATAATTGGTAATGTAGACGAATCTCGTATCTGCAGCAGGGTCGTGGTGGAGCAGTTAGCGTGCCGTCGCTCGGACACCCATGCCGGTCGCCAGCAATTTCTTCACACGCTTGTGCAGGCCGGCGTCTACAGGAAGCCCTTGGGATCTGCCCTGAGCCTTCGCTTTCTCAATGTCCTGCGCCTGACGCTCCCGGCGCTGCTCATAAACCTTCTTGGGGATGTCAAGATTTGAGCCCGCGCCTTGAAAACCGTGTGGTGTTATTGGCAAAATTCCACCAGTACCCCCGTGATTCCCCCCATCTAGGCGCTATCGCGCAGGTCGGGGCTCTGCCACGTTGCGGGTTCGCCTCCCGGCTGCCCCCTCATGGAGCGTGAGAGGCGCTAGTCAGCCAGATAGCCGCATACGCCTTTCAGCCCTGTAAGCATGCATGGAGCAAGCAGTGAGTGATTTCATCAGTAACAATTGGCTATCAATTGCATCCATCCTCATTGGTGTACTTGTAGCTTATGTTTTTTATCGGCTTCAACAGAAAGACTCGGCTTCAGCTGCTTCTGAGAGGACTAAGCACGCCACCTCAGATCTACTCGATGTGGTTGAAAGCTATGTCATCAATAAACAAGACCTGTCGCGCACCTTGATCGACAACCTCATTCAAGCCGCTGAGCGGTTTCACAAAGTTTCACTCAGCTCCTCGTGTACACCTATCACACTGCTCCAGGATGTTTCCCTACGGCTTCAAAGAAGCCGACATCTTGACATCCCCCAGAAATCGAACTATTCAACTAAAATCGAAGAACTTATCAGCGATGTAAGAACTGAGCTGGAGCCTTTAACCTGGGAGCGTATGAGGTTCGATAGTTCTGAGATCATCACAGAGGTGCTCGCCGTCGTTCCCGTAGAACACAGGCAACAAGTTGAAGAGGATCTAAATAAACTAGGTATGATTGGGGAGATTGCCAAAAATGAAGGTGCATTAACCCAGTACAGCGAGAGGCTGGGCAAAATGAGTTGGTTATCTGTCGCAACCACCGCCCTGTCGGGTGTTGCAGCAGCGATGGTTGTGGCCACTATAGGGAATAAACTATTTTTCGATAGCGTAATAGTGACCCCTGGTCAGGGCAGGCTCATTTCTACATTGACCATCACGTCAGCTCTTATTATCACCACATTTTTTGTTTCGTACGCGCTGCGTTGGCTTGGTAGATATCGCGCGGCTGCAGAAAACAACTGACTCTCAGTTTCAATTGACGACTTGAAGACTATCATTTTCTCGGTAGACGGCCTGCACTAGCTCGTCAAAAGCCTAGCGGCGCCGCGACATGGATTGGGTTGGAAAGGGGAACCTGCTACAGCTCCTGTACGACTTCCCCGGCCAAGTGCCTGAGATTAACCGCGAATGGCGGTGCACGCTCACGGGGTGACACCACCGCCAATAAATTCTGCTTGATCCTCACAGGTTGGATCGGCGTTTCAGGCTTCAATTGAATTGAGACTTTCGCCGTTCAAGGACGTGATTAAGAATTTAATCTGTTTCATCGCTTACTGCTTTTTTCATTAAACAGTCTCCTTTCGCTTGTAGTGTCTCCGATGCTTTAAATACTTCTTTCAAACTCTCATGCCACAGCCAAAGAAACTTGGTATTTACAGGTGTCTCTTCATCTGGAAGTGCTAAGATAAGCGCAGTTGTGGCGTTAATTAGCGATAGGCAGGGTGCACTGCATTGGTTCCAACAATCTTTCGTTTGATGGTCCAGTCAGTAACAGATCTTCTCCTGATATCGAGGTTCCTAGTTTGAAACCAATACTATCGATTCCAGTATGTACATACTGGTGGGCAAACCCAAAGTGATTCCTCAGATAGCCAAGCCCAACAAAATCCTAAGTTTCGTTAAGTTTGATTTCCGATTTGTGTTTTTCAAGCTTTCCCAAGGCTTTGTTTGCCCAGTCGAAAGTTTTTGCAAAAGCAGGCTTTTACCTCAAGCATCTGTTTTGCTCAAGTTCAAATCGCTCTATCTGTTGAGGCGTGATCGCCTCGAGCTGGAGATCATTATTCGCATTATAATGGATCGCCCTTTTCAATTGCAGAACGCTTTGGTAGTCGGTGAATCTGGTCGAAAGGTCCTCATCACCTTCGCATATAAACTTAGTTATTAAAGAGGTCTCATGAAGCGTCCGCCACCTGTCGTCAGTTCCGCCAGAGACTGTGGCGCTACCGCATGTGCCGCCGAGGCAGCTGCTGGGATAATGCGCCGATGGAGCGAGTATTTCGTAGATTGAAATCAGAGTGGATACCGACCACTGGCTACCTGACCGGGCAGCAAGCTCAACGAGACATTAGCCAGTACCTGATGGGCCACTACAACTGGATCCGACCCCATCACTTCAACAATGGACTGGCTCCGGCGAAAGCTGAAGAAAAACTCAAAACCGTGTCCGGGATGAGTTGACCACTACACTGCATCCACAAGGCCAAGAATATAGCCTTCCGCTTTGCCTCCGGTTTCGCGAAAATCTTGCTCAGTGGTGCTGCTGTGGATGTCGTCTACTAGTCGCTTCCAGCATGCGGCCTGGCGCTTACCGATAGCATCGTTAGAGAATGACCTGAGAAAGCATCGAATTTATGAGGTTTTGAGGGGCCGTGATTATAAGCCACAGCCCAGTCTTCCTTTAGGCAGAGATAGAGCTGCTAGTCTTTTTCTTTTTGGATCGTGAGTTTGAACTTTTTATTGAAAGGTAGTTTCGTTCGTAGGTGTCCAGTAGGGAGTTCATTTGTTTGTCCACGGCATCATGTTTTTCGGGGTTTCGAAGCTTTAGCAGTAGTTTGCAAAGGTACTTTGCTGGGAGTTTTATGATCAAAGATTGATGCCCGTGGAAGATTTCTTTGACCCAATCAAGGTCTTTCCCGTTGTGAAGGTTCTCATCTAGGTCTCTATTAATTATGAAGCCAAGCTTGCCATAGCTACCGGTTAGGTATGATTGAAGCTGGCGATATTCGTCGGGGCCAAGCTCGCCGTAATTTTTTGCGTCGAATACTACTTGTCTGCACTTGTAGTCTGAGTAAACGCGTCGCCAAAAATCAGAGCTCTCATTGTTTGTTCCTACTATATCTCTTCGCTGGACGGCAGCCCCATTCGGATGAAGTTGCAAGTTTATGAGGTGTGCAGCGAATACAATCCGTAGACTTTCCAGGCACCATGCTTCAAATGCCCTGTCACCTTCTCGGCCACTAGGAATCTTGTCAAGTTGGGATATAACTTGCCCGATTTTCGTGCTGCGGATTTCAGGGGTCGAGGACTGAACCGTGATATCGTACTCATCATTGATTTCCTCAGCCTCTCCCTCGGTGAGGGCATTCTTACTCAAGTTCAACCCTAACCAGTAGCATGGGTGTATCAAAATCTTATCTTGGTCTGAAAATCCCTTGTCTGGAGTTCGACCGTCATGGCAGAAGGAATATGAGGATGAGTTGCTGTCATGCACGCCAATGAAGCCTACACTATATAGTGACTGAAGGACTCCGCTGGGCTGTAAAATACGTGCTTCAGCTAGTGCAGCATGCTCGCCCGAATCTTCAAGCTGTTCGAAGGCAGAGCTTAAGGTGAGTAAGGCATGACTTGCTGATAATTCAGGCTCACCATCTTTAAAGCAAGACGTTGCGCTTTGTATGGCAGGGAATATTTTTTGATATTCCTTCCAGAGATCTTCTAGTCTAGCTAGTGATATGGATTGGGCAGCATACTCTAGATCCGAGATGATTGCGGTGTCCCGGTTCTGGCGGGCAGCGCAAAAGAACGCCTCATTGAGAAGCGACAACAAGTCTCTCGGTCTGTACAAAGTGAATTGGAGGCACTTTTTGAATCCTTCTCTTCCTTGAAGTTCACCCGCTGTACACCTATCCCATACTCGTTGATCCTTCTCAATATTGAGATTGAAGGATATTTTTAACCTGCCAGTCGCCAGCATTAGCAGCTGCGCCCAATCCCAGTGGAGGCGTATAACTTGGCCTTCAATATTGCGCGAATAATCTGGGTCTTCTTTGGCTAAAGCCCGATAAATGTTGTCTCTTAAAAAGACAATGGGGCGAATTTGATCGGATTTTTTGTTGAGTTCAATTGCTGCGTACGCCAGCCCAGCAATTATTCCTATTCCGACCGCATCTGGCTCATATCCTTCGTCAAGGCGATCCATAAGTATGACGATACGTTTCTTGGCTTTGCCTAAGAGATCGATGACCTTTTCTTCAACGGATTCAAGTTCTAAATTGCCAGATAAGTCGCCGACAGCTTCTTCGCATGAATTAGCAGTTAAGAATTCTTTTGCGATTTTGCGGCACTTCGTAAGAAAGCTACCTTTAACAGAGTTCCATCGGTCTATGTGTGCTCTTAGTTCGTTGTCTTTGTCGACGAGACTTGACGTTTTATAGTTGCTCGCAATGTAAGATGCCATTTCCATTAATAGAGAGTAACGCCATAGAAGCCTTGTAGCTGCACGGGATAGGTTAAAAGATTCTGAGAAAGGCTTCATAAGAGACCGAAATCCGATAATTTCGCTGTCCTCTGGAGCGAAGCTAAGAACTACAATCTGTTTGTCTCGCTCCCAGTGCTTCTTTAGTTGCAAAAATAAAGCACTCTTGCCTGTTCCTCTTCGACCTACCACAACTGTCCGATCATCCGATTCGATCAGAGTACGAAAATCACCTGTAGCAACAAAAGCGCCGTTTAACATTTTGTTGTCGTTCTCGGCAGTTATGTCGCCGAGAGGGTTGGATCTAAGCACATGCTGCATATCAAGCTTTCCTTGCCTGCTATCTCTTGTTGGCTCACATAATGGAGGATTGGTTTTATGATTCACAGTTGTACCTCCATCGTACGTCTGACAGAGGTTACGTCAGAATCGCAAGTGTTTGCTATATAACATTGATTGTAAGAATATGTTTCTTATAGCGATCGGGTATAGCGGGCTGAGGTGATTTATGGCGCCATGGGAGCCTTGAGTAGTGCCGTCTTAGTCAACCCTATGTGGTATGCGAGGGCTGCGGTATGCCTACGCGAGATGGCGAAGGCAAGATTCAATACGGGGCGATGCATGTGTTTTGGTGCAGGCTGTCATGTCACAGCGGGGAAGAATATGAGCTTCATCTCTGTGAAAGCTGCTTTTTCGCTCAGGCGGCGGAAATGATGCGGGTGCGGTGGCTCGCTGCTATGGATTCTCCGATCAAGTCAGCACAGGCCATCTGACCTGTGCTGAAATAGCCCTCCGTCCAACTGCCCTCTACAAGCCCGTCATCCCATGAGTCAGATGAGCTTTTCCGATTTCGAGTACGCCGGTAAGCGCAAGCAAACCCGCCGTGAGCGTTTTCTGGCCGAGATGGAGCAAGTCGTACCGTGGAGAGTTTTGCTTGCATTGATCGAACCGCATTACCCAAAGGCTGGCGGTGGCCGCAAGCTGTAGCCACTGGAAACCATGCTGCGTATCCACTTACTGCAAAACTGGTTTTCGCTGAGCGATCCGGCCATGGAAGAAGCACTGTACGAAATCACTTCGATACGCCACTTTGCTCGACTGACGCTCAGCGCGCCGATTCCCGAAGATACGACGATCATGAATTTCCGGCACCTGCTGGAGAAGCATCAGCTGGCGTCGGGCATTCTGGAAACCATCAACAATTATCTGCGAGACAAGGGCCAGTCGTTGCGCCAGGGCAACATTGTCGATGCCACCATCATCCACGCACCCAGTTCGACCAAGAACAAGGAAGGCAAGCGCGATCCTGAAATGCATCAAACGAAGAAGGGTGGCCAGTACTTCTTTGGCATGAAGGCGCATATCGGTGCCGAGGCGGAGTCGGGCCTGGTGCATCACGTTCACGGCACTGCAGCGAACGTAGCTAACGTGACAGAGGTCGCTCAACTATTGCATGGCGAAGAGAATGTCGTGTGTGCGGATGCGGGCTATACAGGCGTGGAAAAGCGACCAGAACACGAGGGACGGCAGGTGATCTGGCAGGTCGCTGCCCGCCTTAGCACCTACAAACACTTGAACAAACGCAGCGTGCTCTACAAAGCCAAGCGCAAGATCGAAAAGGCCAGGGCGCAAGTACGTGCGAAAGTGGAGCACCCGTTCTGGCTGATCAAACGCCAGTTCGGCTATGTAAAGACTCGCTTTCGTGGCTTGGCCAAAAACACGGCGCAACTGACCACGCTATTTGCGCTGTCGAATCTGTGGATGGTGCGCCGGCAATTATTGGCCACTGCAGGAGAGCTGCGCCTGTAGCGCGCAAAGAGCTAGGGCAAAGCCCTGGTTTTAAGCCGACTGAGGACTGAAAAATTGGTTGGGCGGCGTCAAAACGTCGCTCACTGCGCGTTCAAGGCAACTTGTTCGGAGTTTCCCTAGGCCATGTATGAAAGAGATGTCGTAAACACCGCATAGGACAGGCGAGCGAGATCATAGCTGTATAGCGTTTTGCGAGTTTGTGGAAACGTGTCATGAATCCTCCGATTCTTACTTCAGCGGCAGGCTCCTCAGGCCCTATTTTTTCCGGCGTCAGAAGAGGATTGAATTGCAGACACTGCGGTCGAGTCCATCTATCCGGGTTTGCAAATAGATCAAGCCTTCCTCATTCCGTTTGAGGTGCAGGGTTTGAGCATCCGATCGAATGCCCCCTGACTTCCCCAGCCCCAGAAACCGTTGATCCCAAGTCGACGTGCGCTGGCATGTCTCGCCACGCAGTTTCCTGGCAGAGAACTGGGAGCACACGATCGAGCATCAGGCGTTTGGGCGTGGCAGCCCCAGCCCTAGGGCTTAATGAAGAGATCCGAAGCCACAACCCTGGTCTCGTCCGAAAGTTCGTAATGCAATGTCGATAGTTCAGGTTGAGTCTTGCGTTCAGCGGGATGTTAAACGCATGAGGGCAACGTGCAATGGCATTTCAGAGGGGGGCTCCAACCTAGCAGGGCGTTTCCGATGACGCCATACAATTGCCTTGCGATGTTCATGAGCCGAACCATTGCGAAGGCTGTGAGGAATGCGTTCACACTCCCCAATAGATGATTGCTCCAGTTTCCGGTGCCTCAGGGGCTGTTTGTAGCTTCAACAGGCGTCTAGCCTCATGTTCAGGTGTGAGGCTAGACGCAGGAATTATTTCTAAAAATCAACAAGCTAGAGTGGGATGAATGGCGCTAGATAGGGTACCACCCCGGATAATGGTTCAATTCCAGCCTGGGACGCCATTCTTGTCATTCCTATTATTGTCTCCGTCGCCTTTGTCGCCGTCGTGCTGCTGTTGACAGCACCTGCGCTTGGCCAGCGCTGTCATGCATCACGTTCGTGGCATAACGCCGCGCTTGGGGCCAGCCGCTGACGCATCAGGAAGTACCCCGCCACCACCAGCAGTACCGTCAGCACCGTGAACCAGAATTGGAAACGCGATGCCGGGTCGAACGCCTGGGTGCCGATGACTGCCAGCAAGGCGAACAGCGCAATGATATTGGTGTAGGGGAACAGCCAGGCACGGAAGGCGTTTGGGGCGACCGCTTCGTGGCGGGTTTTCCTGCGCATCGCCACGTGGGCGATGATGATGAAGATCCATACGACCATGACCAGGCTGCCGGTACTCTTGGCCAAGGTCATGAACAGGTCGCCGCCACTGACAAAGTGTACGGTCAGGATCATCGTGCAGATCGACAGGCTCAGCAGCAGTGCATTGATCGGTACGCCCTTGGCACTGGTGCGTGAGAACAGCTTGGGCGCGTGACCGCGCTGGCTCAGCGAGAACAGCATGCGCGAGTTGGAGAACATGAACGAGTTCATCACCGACATGAACGAGACGAACAGCACCAGTTTCATGGCCACTGCAGCACCACCGAACCCGGCCAGGCTGAACAGCGAAACATAGGGCGAGGCCAGGTTGGCCTTGTCGGTCCAGGGCAGGCAAAGGATCAGGATCGACACAGAGCCTACGTAGAACAGCATCACCCGCAGGATCACGCTCTTGATCGCGCGGATCACGTTCTGTCGCGGGTTCTCTGACTCACCCGCGGCCACAGCGGCAATTTCGCTGCCGCCCAGGGAGAAAATCACCACGATAACGCCGGCCATCACCGGTGACAGGCCGTTGGGCATGAAGCCGTCATGGGCGGTGAGGTTGATCAGGCCGGGGGCGGGAATCTCACTGTGCAGGCCGAGCAGGATCGAGACGCCCAGCACCATGAAGATGAGGATGGTGGCGACCTTCATCGCGGCCAGCCAATACTCGACTTCGGCAAACGAACGCACCGAGTAGGCGTTGCTGGCCATGAGTGTCACCAGCATCAGGAAGGCACCTGCCCAGATCGGCAGCCAGGGTAGGAAGTCATGCAGGATGGCGCCCAGCAGTACCGCTTCCAGGGTGATGGTCATCATCGACTTGAACCAGTACAGCCAGCCGACCGTAAACCCTGCCCAGTCCCCGAGGTAGGTGTTGGCGTAGGTCGAGAACGACCCTGCATCCGGGTTGCGGCAGGCCATTTCGCCCAGCATGAACATGACCAGGGTGACCACCAGGCCACCAATGAAATACGACAGTATGGCCGCGGGCCCTGCCGATGCGATCAGTGAGCCCGAGCCCATGAACAGCCCTGCACCGATCACCCCACCCAGCGCGATCATGGTGATATGCCGCTGCTTGAGGCTTTGCTTCAAACCGTGTGATTGCATTTCCTTGTCCTCTCTTATTTTAGGGGGGATCCGACATCGTTCCCCTACGCAGGCATCGTCATGCGCCTGCGTCCACGCGTGGCAAATAGCTACCAGCCTGCCACCCTGGACAATAAGGCCAAGGATCTCAAACGAATTCTCTGCACAACATCCTGCCGATTTTTCCTGAGACCGGTGATGGCGCCGGTAGCGGTGCAGTTGACGAAGCCATGCACCACCTGACCATCGACGCCACCGGACACCGGTCAGGCTGAAGCGCCTTGGACGAACTGCGGCGCTCTCCTTACCGGCCGCTTCCACTGCTTCATATCGGGCTTGCCGCTTGTTGCTCTTCATCCAGGCCGCCGTCCGCTTTGGCGATCTGCTCTTGCGCTTTCTCCTCGATCTTGCGCTTGATGTCTTCTTTCATGCGCTGGGCGATCAACTCGTCGACCTTTGCTTTCATTTCGGGCGGCAGGGCGTCGTACTCTTCTTCGGTCAAGCCTATTTCACGCAGCAGTTTTTCCTTGATCATCTCGCCGGGCGACTTGGACATGAAGTCGTGAAATTCCTGCCGGGCAGTCTTGGGCGGCAGAGGTTCTCCGATGACCGGCTCGGTGGTCGCAGAACTCAGGTTTTGCAGCATCACCTTGAATTTGGCAAAGGCTTCTGCACGAGCATCCTCTGCATTTTGCTGAGCGGTGCTGCCTCCATTCTGCTGTTGGCTCGCCGTGTTGGCGGTGGATATTGGCGTGCGGACAGGCGCAATCTGGGCCACTGCCTGCTCATCGCTGGTGGACCGAGGCTGATGGAGCGTGGGCTGCCAGCTCACGCCGTTAGCGGCGATTATCATGTTTCCTCCTTGGAAATCTCGTTGGCAGGTACCCAGCGCAAAAGCCATGCCAGCGCTGTGCCGGTCGAAATCAGGGCGTTGGCGCTATTTCGGTTGCACACGGGTGGGCATATGCTTGCCCGTGATAGGCATCATCTTGCCGCTCGCGGCAATCAACACCACTGTCGGCAGCCCCTTGATCGGAGCGCAGTTGCTGGGCATCAGGGAGAGCGTCCATGAGTCAAGAAACCCGGCCGGTACCTGCCGGCTTCAGTGAACAGCAATTGCACACCTTGTTCGACTTGATCAGCGATGGCATCTGGGACTGGAATGCCAATACCGGTTACGTTTATCGCAACCCGGGCTGGTACAGCATGCTGGGTTATGCCAGTCACTCCATGGCCAACTCGGTATTTACCTGGGAAAGCGTGATCCATCCCGAAGACTACCCCCGGGTAATGGCCCATTTCGAGGCCTATATCAATCAGCGCAACGAGCGCTACCGCATTGAATACCGTTGCCGTTGTCAGGACGGCAGCTACATCTGGATCGAAGACAGCGGCTACGTCATCGCGCATAACGAGGACGGTTCCGTGGCACGCATGCTGGGTGCGCATCGCAATATCGACGCTGGCAAGCGCTTGGTGACACAACTGGAACAGAAGAACCAGTCGCTGGAATTTCAGGTGGCCGAACGCACCCGTGAGTTGTCCTGGGTGAATCAGCAGTTGCAGCGGCAACTGGACGAAAACCGTGAATTGGCCGAACGCGATGCGTTGACCCGTGTTGCCAACCGTTACCGGCTGGAGAGCGCGTTGCAGCGGGAGTGCCAGCGCGCCCAGCGCTTCCGCCAGCCGTTGTCGCTGATCGCCATGGACATGGATGATTTCAAACCGATCAATGACCGCTACGGTCACGCCCGTGGCGATGCGGCGCTGGTTCGGGTGGCCGAAAGCCTGCGCACCTGCTTGCGCGAACTGGACCTGCTGGCGCGCTGGGGCGGCGACGAGTTCGTCATCGTGCTGCCGCAGACCGCGTTGGGGGAGGCGCTGGATGTGGCGGCGCGCTTGCGCCAGGTGCTGGAGCAGGTGGAGCCGGTGGGTGATTGCCGGCTGACCATGAGTTATGGCGTGGTGCAATGGCTGGAAGGGGAGGACCCGCACGCGCTGCTGGCGCGTGCCGACAAGGCGCTCTACAGGGCCAAGGGTACAGGCAAGAATGCAATTGCCGAGTAGCTAGTGTGGTGTTTCACAAATAACGACCATAACTCGCGGCGCTTTTTGCGCTCATGCGGCGTTGTCGCTCCTCGCCGTTGCTGGGCTACGCCTCGTCGCGACGCCTTGCCTGAGCGCAAAAAACGCTCGCGGTTTATTGGCCGTATTTGCAAAACACCACACTAGCCCCTTAAAGAGCGTGCAGTTTTCTGAAGGCTTGGATGGCCTGAATGAAAAAAGACCCGCAGCGCCTCTCGGCGCAGCGGGCCAAATCGGCCTCGGCCGCTTCAGTGTCAGATATGCAAGGCGTGGCCCAACGCGCGCAGGGCGGCTTCTTGCACCGCTTCACCCAACGTGGGGTGGGCATGAATGGTGCCGGCCACATCTTCCAGGCACGCGCCCATCTCCAGCGATTGGGCAAACGCGGTGGACAGCTCGGAGACCGCCACGCCAACCGCCTGCCAACCCACGATCAGGTGGTTGTCACGGCGCGCCACCACCCGCACGAAACCGCTTTTCGACTCCAGGCTCATGGCCCGGCCATTGGCGGCAAACGGGAACTGCGCGACGATGCAGTCCAGGCCCTGCTGGCTGGCTTGTTCCGGGGTCTTGCCGACCACCACCACTTCCGGGTCGGTAAAGCACACGGCGGCAATCGCTGCCGGCTCGAAGCGTCGGGCCTTGCCGGCGATGATTTCGGCGACCATCTCGCCTTGGGCCATGGCCCGGTGCGCCAGCATCGGTTCGCCAGCGACGTCGCCAATGGCCCAGACGTTGTGCATGCTGGTATGACAGCGCTCGTCGATGGCAATGGCGGTGCCGTTCATCTTCAGGTCCAGGCATTCCAGGTTGAAGCCCTTGGTGCGTGGCCGGCGGCCCACGGCCACCAGTACCTGATCGGCTTCAAGACGCAGTTGCCCACCCTTGCCGTCGCTGGCCAGCAGGCAGCCATTTTCGTAGCCCTCGACGCTGTGGCCCAGGTGCAACGCGATGCCCAGTTTCTTCAGCGACTCGGCCACCGGGGCGGTCAATTCGCTGTCGTAGGTCGGCAGGATGCGTTCGCGCGCTTCCACCACACTCACCTGTGCACCCAGCTTGCGATAGGCAATGCCCAGCTCCAGGCCGATATAGCCACCGCCGACCACCACCAGGTGTTGCGGCAGGGCTTTCGGCGCCAGGGCTTCGGTCGAGGAAATCACCGGGCCACCCAGCGGCAGCATCGGCAGTTCGACACTGGTGGAACCGGTCGCCAGCAACAGATGCTCGCACTGGATACGCTGGCCATCGACCTCGACCTGCTTGCCGTCCAGTACCTTGGCCCAGCCATGCACCACTTTCACCCCGTGCTTTTTCAGCAAGGCGGCAACACCGGTGGTCAGACGGTCGACAATGCCGTCCTTCCAGGTGACGCTCTGGCCGATGTCCAGGCGCGGCGAAGCCACGCTGATGCCCAGCGGCGAGGGTTCGGTAAAGCGCGAGGCTTGGTGAAACTGCTCGGCCACGTGGATCAGCGCCTTGGACGGGATGCAGCCGATGTTCAGGCAGGTGCCGCCCAGTGCCTGGCCTTCCACCAGTACGGTAGGAATGCCCAGTTGCCCGGCGCGGATGGCTGCTACATAGCCGCCAGGGCCGCCGCCGATGATCAACAGGGTAGTCTGGATAATCTGTTGCATGCTCACTCCACGAACAGGCAGGCGGGTTGTTCGAGCAGGCCACGCACGGCCTGGATGAACAGGGCGGCGTCCATGCCATCGACCACGCGGTGGTCGAACGAGCTGGACAGGTTCATCATCTTGCGCACGACGATCTGGCCATCAATCACCACCGGTCGTTCGACCATGCGGTTGACCCCGACGATTGCCACTTCCGGGGTGTTGACCACCGGCGTGCTGACAATGCCACCCAAGGCGCCGAGGCTGGTCAGGGTGATGGTCGAGCCGGACAGCTCCTCGCGGCTGGCCTTGTTGTTACGTGCAGCGTTGGCCAGGCGCGAAATCTCGCCGGCATTGGCCCACAGGCTGCCCGCTTCGGCGTGGCGCAGCACGGGTACCATCAGGCCGTTGTCACCCTGGGTGGCAATGCCCACATGCACCGCGCCATGGCGGGTGATGATCTGCGCTTCGTCGTCGTAGGTCGCGTTGATCTGCGGGAAGTCACGCAGCGCCACGACGAGGGCGCGCACCAGGAATGGCAGCAAGGTCAGTTTGCCGCGGCTGTCGCCGTGCTTGCTGTTGAGTTGCTGGCGCAGGGCTTCCAGGGCGGTGACGTCGATTTCCTCGACATAACTGAAGTGCGCGACCCGGCGTTTGGCGTCCTGCATGCGCTGGGCGATCTTGCGGCGCAGGCCGATCACCGGCACCTGCTCGCTGTCGGTGCGCTTGGCATAACCATCAGGTGCTTGCCCGGCATTGCTTTGCGGCTTGCTCATGAAGGCGTCGAGGTCTTCGTGCAGAATGCGCCCGGCCGGGCCGCTACCATGCACATAACGCAGTTCGATACCGGCGTCCAGGGCGCGTTTGCGCACGGCCGGCGAGGCCAGCGGCTTGTCGCCCGGCTGGCGCGGCACGATGGGCGCAGCTTCGTGGTTGGCGGGCGCCTGGTACACGGCGGGTTTTACGTCTTTCTGCGGTTCCGGCTTGGCTGCAATCGGGGCGGCCGGGGCCTCTACCGGTTTTGGCTGAGGCACGTCCACATGGTTGCCGCTGCCTTCCACTTCGATGCGGATCAGTTCGCTACCGACCGCCATCACTTCCCCGGGCTGGCCACCCAGGGCCAACACCTTGCCGCTGACCGGCGAGGGGATTTCCACGGTGGCCTTGTCGGTCATGACGTCGGCCACCACCTGATCCTCGGCGATGATGTCACCGACCTTGACGAACCATTCCACCAACTCGACCTGCGCGATGCCTTCGCCAATGTCCGGCATCTTGATGACGTGCGTGCCCATTCAGACCTCCATGACCTTTTTCAGTGCCGCACCTACCCGCGAAGGGCCGGGGAAGTAAGCCCATTCCTGTGCGTGAGGGTAGGGGGTGTCCCAGCCGGTGACGCGCTCGATCGGCGCCTCCAGGTGGTGGAAGCAGTGCTCCTGCACCAGCGACACCAGCTCGGCACCGAAGCCGCAGGTGCGGGTGGCCTCGTGCACCACCACGCAACGGCCAGTCTTTTTCACCGACTCGACGATAGTGTCCAGGTCCAGCGGCCACAGGCTGCGCAGGTCGATCACTTCGGCATCGACGCCGCTTTCTTCGGCGGCCACCTGGGCCACGTACACCGTGGTGCCGTAAGTCAGTACGGTCACGTCATTGCCAGGGCGGGTAATGGCGGCCTTGTCCAGCGGTACGGTGTAATAGCCGTCGGGCACGGCGCTGTGCGGGTGCTTCGACCATGGGGTTACAGGGCGGTCGTGGTGGCCATCGAACGGGCCGTTGTACAGACGTTTGGGCTCCAGGAAGATTACCGGGTCGTCGCATTCGATCGAGGCAATCAGCAGGCCTTTGGCGTCATAAGGGTTGGACGGCATCACGGTGCGCAGGCCGCAGACCTGGGTGAACATCGCTTCCGGGCTCTGGCTGTGAGTCTGGCCGCCATAGATGCCGCCGCCGCAAGGCATGCGCAGGGTCAGCGGGGCAATGAACTCGCCGGCCGACCGGTAACGCAGGCGGGCCAGCTCGGAGACGATCTGGTCGGAGGCCGGGTAGAAGTAGTCGGCGAACTGGATCTCCACCACCGGGCGCAGGCCATAGGCGCCCATGCCTACGGCGGTACCGACGATGCCGCTCTCGGAGATGGGCGCGTCGAACACGCGCGATTTGCCGTACTTGTTCTGCAGGCCTTCGGTGCAGCGGAACACGCCGCCGAAGTAACCGACGTCCTGGCCGTACACCACCACATTGTCGTCGCGCTCAAGCATGACATCCATGGCCGAGCGCAGGGCCTGGATCATGGTCATGGTAGTGGTGGCCATGGCGGTTTCCGGGTTGATGCTGTTGTTGTGGTCGTTCATCTCAAACCCCCAGTTCCTGGCGTTGACGGCGCAGGTGTTCGGGCATCTCCTTGTACACATCCTCGAACATCGAGGCGGCGCTCGGGATGTGCCCGTTAGCCAGGGTGCCGTACTGCTCGGCTTCTTTCTGTGCGGCAATCACCGCAGCTTCGAGCTCGGCCGTGACGGCTTGGTGTTCTTCTTCGGACCAGTGGCCGATCTTGATCAGGTGCTGCTTCAGGCGGGCGATCGGGTCACCCAGCGGGAAGTGGCTCCAGTCATCGGCAGGGCGGTACTTGGAGGGGTCGTCCGACGTCGAGTGCGGGCCGGCACGGTAGGTGACCCACTCGATCAGGCTTGGGCCCAGGCCGCGGCGGGCGCGCTCGGCAGCCCAGCGCGAGGCGGCGTACACGGCGACGAAGTCGTTGCCGTCAACCCGCAGCGAAGCAATACCGCAACCCACGCCACGGCCGGCAAAGGTGGTCGACTCGCCACCGGCGATGGCCTGGAAGGTGGAAATGGCCCACTGGTTGTTGACCACGTTGAGGATGACCGGGGCGCGGTATACGTGGGCAAAGGTGAGGGCGGTGTGGAAGTCTGACTCGGCAGTAGCGCCGTCACCGATCCACGCCGAGGCGATCTTGGTATCGCCCTTGATCGCCGATGCCATGGCCCAGCCGACCGCCTGCACGAACTGGGTCGCCAGGTTGCCGCTGATGGTGAAGAAGCCGGCTTCGCGCACCGAGTACATGATCGGCAACTGGCGGCCCTTGAGGGGGTCGCGCTCGTTGGACAGCAGTTGGCAGATCATCTCGACCAGCGATACGTCGCGGGCCATCAGGATGCTTTGCTGGCGGTAGGTCGGGAAGCACATGTCGGTGCGGTTCAGCGCCAGCGCCTGGCCACTGCCGATGGCTTCTTCGCCCAGGCTTTGCATGTAGAAGGACATCTTCTTCTGGCGCTGGGCAACCACCATGCGGCTGTCGAAGATCCGCGTCTTGAGCATGGCGCGCATGCCTTGACGAAGGATCTGTGGGTCGATGTCTTCGGCCCAGGGGCCTTGCGCATCACCTTGCTCGTCGAGCACGCGGACCAGGCTGTAGGACAGGTCGGCAGTGTCGGCAGCATCGACATCGATCGCGGGTTTACGGGCTTGACCTGCATCGTTGAGGCGCAGGTAGGAAAAATCGGTCTGGCAGCCTGGCCGGCCGGTGGGCTCGGGCACATGCAAACGCAGGGGGGCGTACTCGTTCATGCTTTTTACGCTCGCTCGGGTATTTGTTTTTGTGAGCTCTGAAGCGGCCGCCGCTGAGTACCGGCTTGTGACTGGTAAGTCAGCGTCACCTACATCTTAGTGGGCCGGCAGGAGAATTTTTCTCTCAAGTTGATTGCCTTTGCTGAGCGGGGCAGATAAAAATTCCGCATAAACACAAAAAACCGGTGATTTTGTCTTATGCGCAAACTCGATCGTACTGATATCGGCATTCTCAACAGCCTGCAAGAGAACGCCCGCATCACCAATGCCGAGCTGGCACGCTCGGTGAACCTGTCGCCCACGCCGTGTTTCAACCGGGTGCGGGCCATGGAAGAACTGGGGGTGATCCGCCAGCAGGTGACCTTGCTGTCGCCTGAGGTGCTGGGGCTGGATGTGAATGTGTTTATCCATGTCAGCCTGGAAAAACAGGTGGAGCAGTCGTTGCATCGGTTTGAAGAAGAGATCGCCGAGCGGCCCGAGGTGATGGAGTGCTACCTGATGACCGGGGACCCGGATTACCTGTTGCGGGTGCTGCTGCCGAGCATCCAGGCGCTGGAGCGGTTTCTCGATTACCTGACGCGCTTGCCGGGGGTGGCCAATATTCGATCGAGTTTTGCCCTGAAGCAGGTGCGCTACAAAACGGCGTTGCCGTTGCCAGCCAATGGCATGACCTTGCGGGAGTAGGGGGGGCTGTGCCGGCCTGTTCTCGGGTGAACCCGCTCCTACACGGGTCGCACCCACCTGTAGGCGCGGGTTCACCCGCGAAGAGGCCGGCACAGGCACCTCTATAGGCTGCTTGATATTTTAAACACCCGCAGCCTATGTTGTTGTCAGCCTACAACAACAAGGACAAGCGTCATGAGCACCGCTCAGCTCCAGGGCATCGATGAAATCGAATGCGTCACCCCCGACCTCAACGGCGTCCCGCGCGGCAAGGTGATGACCGCCGACGGCTTCCTCGAAGGCCGTCGCCTGCAGATGGCCCGGGGTGTGCTGCTGCAGTGCATCATGGGCGGCTACCCAGCAGCGAAATTCTACGGCAGTGATGACGGCGACCTGGCACTGGTGGCCGAACCCAGTCAGGTCCACCGCCTGCCCTGGAGCGATGACGGCCGCGCCTTGGCCATCTGCGATGCCAACGAGCTGGATGGCCGGCCCTCGGCACTGTCCACCCGGGGCCAGCTGAAGGCCGTGATAGCCCGCTATGCGGCACTGGGCCTGGCGCCGGTAGTGGCAACCGAGCTGGAGTTCTTCGTCTTTGCCCCCAACACAGACCCGCAGCAACCCTTCCTGCCGCCTGTAGGCAGCGATGGCCGCCGCGAGCTGGGCCATTCGGCGTTCAGTGTCAGTTCCAACAACGGCCTGCGCCCGTTCTTCAAGGAGGTGTACCACTGCATGGCCGCGCTCGGCCTGCCACGTGACACCTTCATGCACGAAATGGGTGTCAGCCAGTTCGAGATCAACCTCCTGCACGGCGACCCGCTGCTGTTGGCCGACCAGACCTTCCTGTTCAAGCACCTGCTCAAGGAAGTGGCGCTCAAGCATGGGCTGACCGTGGTCTGCATGGCCAAGCCGCTGGCGCGTGCGCCCGGCAGTTCCATGCACATTCACCAGAGCCTGGTCGAGGCCGGCAGCGGGCGTAACGTGTTCAGTGACGAGCAGGGCCTGGCGACAGACACCTTCCACCATTTCATCGGCGGGTTGCAGGCGTGCATGGCCGACTTCACCGCCCTGTTCGCGCCCAACGTCAATTCCTACCAGCGCCTGTGCCACCCCTATGCCTCGCCGAACAATGCGTGCTGGTCCGAGGACAATCGCGCCGCTGGCTTGCGCATTCCGGCCAGTGCACCGGTCGCGCGACGGGTGGAAAACCGCCTGCCTGGGGCCGATGCCAACCCGTACCTGGCCATTGCTGCCAGCCTGGCCGCCGGGCTGCATGGCATCGAACAGCGCTTGCAGCCATCGCCAGCCATCCAGGGCGAATTCGAAGTGCCCGAGCACCTGAGCCTGCCGTGCACGCTGCACGCGGCCCTTGAAAGGCTCAAGCGCAGCACGCTGGCGCGGGAACTGTTCGGCAGCGAGTTCATCGAAGGCTACATTGCCAGCAAGACGCTTGAGCTGAGCGATTTCTTCGACGAGATCACGCCGTGGGAGCGCCGGGTCCTGGCGGCACAGGCCTGAGCGCGACACAACCTGCACCGGGCACGCCCCCGCAATGCCAAATAGCTGTCGGGGGGCCTGCGCCAGGCGGTTTTTGCCTTTATGCTGCTAGCACCCAAAACTGCCACCTGACCAGGGAGCTCCACGGGACGTATGCGAAATGTATGGAAGCCGTTTCAGTCGTTGTATTTCGCCGCGCTGATGATGTTGATCGGCTCGGGCCTGCTCAGCACCTACCTGGCCCTGCGCCTGGCTGCCGACCACGTCGACAGCCTGTGGGTGGGTGCGTTGATGGCGGCCAACTACTTTGGTCTGGCGGTTGGCGGCAAGGTTGGCCACCGGCTGATCGGACGGGTAGGGCACATACGCGCCTATGCCACCTGTGCCGGTATCGTCGGCGCTGCGGTGCTCGGTCATGGCCTGACCAGCTGGCTGCCGGCCTGGGTCGGGCTGCGCGTGATCGTCGGCCTGGGGATGATGTGCCAATACATGGTCATCGAGAGCTGGCTCAATGAGCAGGCCGATGTGAAACACCGGGGCGCGGTGTTCAGCGGCTACATGATTGCCTCGTACCTGGGGCTGGTGCTTGGCCAGTTGATTCTGGTGGTGCACCCGCAGCTCGGCCCTGAGCTGCTGATGCTGGTGGCGATGTGCTTTGCCCTGTGCCTGGTGCCCGTGGCGATGACCCGGCGTATTCACCCGGCGCCCTTGCGCCCGGCACCGATGGAGCCGAAGTTTTTCATCAAGCGCGTGCCGCAGTCGCTCAGTACGGTTTTGGGCTCGGGGCTGATTGTCGGCTCGTTCTACGGTTTGGCGCCTTTATATGCGTCAAGCCAGGGGATGAGTACCGAGCAGATCGGTCTGTTCATGGGTAGCTGCATTTTTGCCGGCCTGCTGGTGCAGTGGCCGCTGGGCTGGTTGTCTGACCGTTATGACCGGGCGGTGCTGATTCGGAGTGTGGCAGTGGGGCTGGCGCTGGCGGCTGCGCCATTGGCAATACTGCCCAGTGTGCCGCTGGAGTTGCTGTTCGGTATCGGCTTCCTGATCTCGTTGCTGCAGTTCTGCCTGTACCCGCTGGCGGTTGCCTTTTCCAATGACCACGTGGAAAGCGAGCGCCGGGTATCGCTGACGGCGATGCTGTTGGTGACCTACGGTGTGGGTGCATGCGTCGGCCCGCTGGCGGCAGGGGTTCTGATGAAAGTGCTGGGCGCGCAGATGCTGTATGCCTTCTTCGTATTCTTTGCCTTGGTGCTGGTGTGGCGTATTCGGCCGAAAGCGGTTACCGGCCTGCATCAGGTGCAGGACGCACCGCTGGGCCACGTGGCGATGCCGGCGGCCGGTTCGCCGTTGTCGGCGGCGCTGGACCCGCGGGTGGATGAGCAGACGGTGCAGGACGTGATGCAGGCGCCGGTGGCGGCTGAAGATACCGAGGATGAAGAGAAGGGCGCGCAGCAACAGGCGCCTGAGTCGGAAGAGGTCAGCAAGTCGGTGTAGGAGCGGGTTTACCCGCGAAAAGGCCAGCCCAGCAGAAACACAAATGAAAACGCCACCTCAGCAGGTGGCGTTTTCTGTTTTACCGACCGACGATCAATAATCGTCCTTGTCGAACCGCCGCGCTTCACGCTGCAGCTGGTACACGAAACTCTCGATCTTGCGCTGCGCCTGGCCGCTCAGGTTGTGGAAGCGTACGCCGGCAAAAGTGGTGTTGATGCGCTCTTCATAGTGCAGATGACGCAGCTCGACCATGGTGTCCACCAGGCCCAGTGGGTTGCCCGCCTTGAAACGCTCATACACCTGGCCCAGTTGCAGGCGGTCTTCGACATTGCCTTCAAAGCGCAGTTTGCAGCCAGTGGCCGAGATATCCAGCAGTTTGCCTCGCATGGCGCCGTTGCCCTTGAGGTGAGCACCGTCGAGGATGATGTCGACCAGCTGCGATAGCTTCAGCGCGGCGCGGAAGGCGTTGCGGCGCTGGTGATAGGTCATCTCTTGCGGCAGGGCGCCGCTGTAGCAGCGGTGGCCGTCAACTTCGCTGATTTTCAGGGCGTGATCGCATTCCCAGGCGATGCGTACACCATCGTGGAAGCCTTCGACACGGAAGTGCTCGCCGTTTTCGATGAATTTCTCGCCGTCACGGGGGATCATCTCATCCAGTGCCAGGGTGTTGCTTTCGCGGTCCACGTGCACCACATAGCTCTGGAAGCGCTGGCTGCGGTCATGGAAGGTGATGATCAGGGGGTCGTGGCTTTCCTGCAGCTGCCGCAAGTTGGCCGCAATCTCCAAGGGGGTGCTCAACACCTTGGGTGGTTGCGGGGCATCGGATTCATTGAACACAGCTTATCGTTCTCCAGGCAAAAGCGACACACGCAAGTAACGGCATTTTGCCACTATGTTCTGTGCCTTGATAGAAAAATCACACTTGGCTGAGCGCGCGCGGCTTGGCCAGCGGCGAGGTGCTGCCACGGCTGTCGTAGAGCGAAGGCGAGTCGCCGCCCATGAGGATCCGGATCTGGTTGTTGGTGACGTGTTGCTGCACCTGGATGATCCGGCCATTGGTTTCGTTAAGCTGTTGGCAGGCTTGCATCAACTGGCTGATCACGTCCAGTTGTTGCAGGATCAATTCACCGTTAGGCGATTGGGCCGCCACAGCCTCCACGCCGGCGCGATCTGCGCTCAGGCCAAGGCTGGTGAGCAGGTTGTTGCGCCGCAGGCCTTGCTGCTCCAGCAACACGATCAAAGACTGCTTGCGGGCCAGGATATTTTCCAGTGGCGCCATATCGCGGCCATGCAGGGCTACAGACTCCTTCTGCAGAAGGTCGAGCAGTTCCTGCATCGGGGCAATGTCATCTTCGATCAGTTGCAGCAAGGTGGTGTCGTGCATGGCTAACTCTTGGCTTTTCAGGCGTCCGTGAAGTCAGCGCGCCGTACGGTCAGCGCTGGGCTTCGAAATCAAGCAGTTTGCTGGCGACCCGGCCGGCATCGACCTGGTAGCTGCCGTCGGCGATTGCCTGCTTCAACTGGGCCACACGGGCGCTGTTGACCACGGGCTCGTCGCGCAGCTTGTCGCTGATTTTCTGCAACTGCTGTGCCTCCTGGCTGAGGTGTACCGCCTCTCCGCTGGCGCTGGTGTCTTTCACCGTTTCCTGGCTGGCTGCCGGTTTTTCGGCGCTGCCGGACGCGGTGTTGCCGCGCACGCCGCCCGTGACGGACGGAGAGTTATTCAAACGACTGAAGTCGATGACCATGATCAGAAACCTCTGGGTATTTGGACGCTTGCCTTGTTTTCGGCCAACCCGATATAAACTTTAGGCACAAATGCATTGCCGCCTGTCGGCAAGCCCGCGAACCCGTGTTCTGACACAGTTTAGGAAAAGCGGTTCCTCACTGCCAGCGCAATCTGGTAGCCAGCCTACATACTGACCTCGACCTGGCCCGGGCCGGTCACCCTGGCCTTGACCACGCGTTTTGAATTGAGGTTGCGTACCCGGATCTGCTCGCTCAGGCCGCCCTTGCTCAGGGCTTCGCCCGGCATGCGCACACTCAGGCTGCCACTGCGGGCGATGATCACCACCTGGTCACCCTTGCGCACCACCTCGGCCTGTTCCAGGTGTTGCGGGGTGAGCACCTGGTCGATCACCGTGGGACGCAGCATCTTCATGCCCACCGCCTGGTCCAGCTCGGTCAGAAAGCCCTGGCCCAAGGTGCCGACATCGCGCTCGCGCAGGGCCACGTCACCTTCGCCGACCGTGTTGTCGCGCTTGAGCGGGCGGGTCACCACCACCACGTCGCGGAAAAGTCGCACGGTGGCCGGCACAAAGACTGTCCACGGTGCTGCGCCGTTGCAACGTATCCGTACCGTCACCCGGCCCAGCGGCTGGGCCGGGCTTTCCAGTGAGGCGTCCAGCTGCTGGCTGCACAGCGGCATGCGCAGGCGTGGGTCCAGCGGGTTGACCTGGATTTCATAGCGGCCGGTAGTCTGGGTGGTGGACAGATAATCTTCAACGGTGAATTCAAGAAACCCTTGGGTGACACCGATAAGCTGTTCAGGCAAGGTGAACGCGTTCGCCACCGTGCGAACGCCGGGCATCAGCAGGCACAGCGTGGCCAGCGGGCCAGTCAGCAGGCGTGTCAATCGTCGGGAAAATGTCGTTTTCGTGTGCATGACACTCAAAAAAGCAAAGCCCGTGCCGACTCGCTACCTGAGTTGCAACGAAAGGCTGAAACGTTAAGGAGTCTGGCATGGCGGGTGTTATGGATTCGGTCAACCAGCGCACGCAGCTGGTGGGGCAGAATCGCCTGGAATTGCTGCTGTTCCGCCTCAATGGCGAACAGCTTTACGGCATCAATGTGTTCAAGGTCAGGGAAGTACTGCAATGCCCTGCGCTGACCCTGCTGCCCAAGGCGCACCCTGTGGTGCGTGGCGTTGCCAATATTCGCGGGGCGACCATCCCGATCCTCGACTTGTCGATGGCCACCGGGTTGCGGCCGCTGCAGGAAGACACACGCAACAGCTTCGTGATCATCACCGAGTACAACACCAAGACCCAAGGTTTCCTGGTGCATTCGGTGGAGCGCATCGTCAACATGAACTGGGAAGAGATCCATCCGCCACCCAAGGGTACCGGCCGTGATCACTACCTCACCGCGGTCACCCGGGTTGACAACCGCATGGTCGAGATCATCGACGTGGAGAAGGTGCTGGCCGAAGTGTCGCCGTCGTCCGAGTCGGTATCGGCCGGTGTGATCGATGCCGAAGTGCAGGACAAGGCGGTGTTGATGCGAGTGCTGACCGTCGACGACTCGTCAGTGGCGCGCAAGCAGGTCAGCCGGTGCCTGCAGACCGTTGGGGTCGAGGTGGTGGCGCTCAATGATGGCCGTCAGGCGCTGAACTACCTGCGCCAGCTGGTGGATGAGGGCAAAAAGCCGGAAGAAGAGTTCCTGATGATGATCTCGGACATTGAAATGCCGGAAATGGACGGATATACGCTAACCGCGGAGATTCGCAGCGATCCGCGCATGCAAAAATTGCACATCTGCCTGCATACTTCGCTTTCCGGGGTGTTCAACCAGGCAATGGTCAAGAAGGTCGGCGCCGATGACTTCCTGGCCAAGTTCAAGCCGGACGACCTGGCCCAACGGGTGGTCGACCGGATCAAGGCAGCGCATTGAAGCAGCCGGGGGCATGCCCCCCGGCACCAGTGATTGAAAAGAGGCGGCAGTAGTGTCTACGGGTAATTTGGATTTCGAACAGTTCCGGGTCTTCCTGGAGAAAGCCTGTGGCATCCTGCTGGGCGAGAATAAGCAGTACCTGGTTTCCAGCCGTCTCAACAAGCTGATGGAACAACAGGGCATCAAGAGCCTGGGTGAGCTGGTGCAGCGCATTCAGGCCCAGCCGCGCGGCGGTTTGCGCGAGCAGGTGGTCGATGCCATGACCACCAACGAGACCCTGTGGTTTCGCGACACCTACCCCTTTGAGGTGTTGAAGAACAAGGTGATCCCCGAGTTCATCCGCAACAACCCCGGCCAGCGCCTGCGCATGTGGTCGGCGGCCTGTTCGTCGGGGCAGGAGCCGTATTCCATCTCGATGGCGATCGACGAGTTCGAGCGCAGCAACCTCGGTCAGTTGAAGATGGGGGCGCAGATCGTCGCCACCGACCTCTCCGGCACCATGCTGACCAACTGCAAGACCGGCGAATACGACAGCCTGGCGATTGCCCGTGGGCTGTCCCAGGAGCGCCTGCAGCGCTACTTCGACCCCAAGGGGCCGGGGCGTTGGGCGGTCAAGCCAGCGATTCGCAGCCGTGTCGAGTTCCGCTCGTTCAACCTGCTCGACAGCTATGCCAGTCTGGGCAAGTTCGACATCGTGTTCTGCCGCAATGTGCTGATCTATTTCTCGGCGCAGGTGAAGAAGGACATCCTGCTGCGCATTCACAGTACCCTCAAGCCAGGTGGCTACCTGTTCCTCGGCGCCTCGGAAGCGCTGAACGGCTTGCCGGACCATTACCAGATGGTGCAGTGCAGCCCGGGGATCATCTACCAGGCCAAGTAAGCACGAAGGCCGGTATCGAGAGGTGCCGGTCTTTTTGTTTGCCTATCCACTGTTCCTGCCGAGCTCCCCGTAGGAGCGGGTTTACCCGCGAAGAGGCCGGCCCTGCTGGTCAATCTCCACCCGCCGTTCACCGTTGCTGCCGCTACCGTATTCGCGGGTAAACCCGCTCCTACGACGGATCGGGGGTGGACATCGGGCGGTGGTTGGGCACAGGCCGCGTGTAGGAGCGGGTTTACCCGCGAAGAGGCCCGCACAGGAAAACACTGACGTCAATTTTTTGTTTTGCCGCTTTTGCCGCCCATCAATTGCCGCTTTTGTCACCTCAGGCGGAAGGCCTTTGCCGCTTTTCTGGCATCAACCTGACAGTACTGCGCCGCAATCCCCCCTAAACACGGGCTTTTCAGTGGTTGGCACAGCCCTTGCTATACCTTGCTCAACGAAATTCCGGTCAACCTCTGAAGGTTTCCCCGACATGAGCATCAGTTTCGACAAGGCGCTTGGTATCCACGAAAAGGCCCTGGGCTTCCGCGCCCAGCGCGCCGAGGTGTTGGCCAACAATATCGCCAACGCCGACACGCCCAATTACAAGGCGCGTGACATGGATTTTTCTTCGGTGCTCGCCGCCGAGACCAGCAAGCAGCAAGGCGGCCGCTTCGCCATGGACCGTACCAACAGCCGGCACATCGAAGCCGAAGGCCTCGCCATCGCGGCTGACGATACCCTCAAGTACCGTACACCGTTGCAGCCCTCGATCGACCAGAACACCGTGGACGCGCAGATCGAGCAATCGAACTACACCGAAAACGCGATTGGCTTCCAGGCCAGCTTCACCTTGCTCAACAGTAAATTCAAAGGGCTGGTTTCCGCCCTGCGGGGAGAATGACCATGTCCCTTTCCAGTGTCTTCAACATTGCCGGTAGCGGCATGAGCGCACAGAACACGCGTCTGAACACCGTGGCGTCCAACATCGCCAACGCCGAGACCGTGTCTTCGAGTATCGACCAGACGTACCGCGCCCGTCACCCGGTGTTCGCCACCACTTTCCAGAATGCACAGGCCGGCAGCAGCCAGTCGCTGTTCGAAGACCAGGGCGAGGCAGGGCAGGGCGTGCAGGTAAAAGGCATCGTCGAAGACCAGAGCACCCTTGAAGCACGCTACGAGCCGAACCACCCTGCGGCGAACAAGGACGGCTACGTCTACTACCCGAACGTCAATGTGGTCGAGGAGATGGCGGACATGATCTCCGCCAGTCGCGCGTTTCAGACCAACGCCGAACTGATGAATACGGCCAAGAGCATGATGCAGAAAGTGCTGACCCTGGGGCAGTGATAAGGAATTCAGACCATGGCAATCGATACTAACGGTGTAAACCTCAATGACGTGCTGTCGGCGTCGGGCGTGGGCACCAGCACCAAAAAGACCACGGACACTGCATCCAAAACCGGCAACGATTCGCTCGGCAAAGATGCCTTTCTGCAGCTGCTGGTCACCCAGATGCAACACCAGAACCCGCTGGACCCGCAGGATAACAGCGAGTTCGTTGCCCAGTTGGCGCAGTTCAGCAGCCTGGAAGGTATTACCTCGCTGAACGATTCGGTCAGCTCCATCACCAGTGCCATGGCCTCGTCCCAGGCGCTTCAGGCGTCGTCGCTGGTAGGGCGCTCGGTGGTGGTTCAGAACGACAAGGCTGTGGTTGATACCGCTGAAAGCTTCAATGCCCAGTTCGTTGTGCCTCAGGCAATCAGTGAAGCGAAGATCACTATCAAGGACAAGGATGGCAACACGGTCAAGACCATCGAGTTGGGTGAGCAGAAAGCCGGTTACGCCGACTTCATCTGGGACGGTACCAACAACAGTGGCGAGAAAGTGGACCCGGGCACTTACACCTTCACCGCTAGCACCACAGTCGATGGCGAGGCGGTGCAAATGAGCACGCTGTTGCCGGCCAAGGTAACCAGCGTCAGCTTCAGTGCCTCAGGAGAAATGGTGCTCAACCTTGCCGGTGTAGGCAAGGTCTCCCTCTCCGACGTGCAAACCATCGGTATCTAAGGCCCGCTAGAGCGGCAAAAGGAGCGAATTCATGTCTTTCAATATCGGCCTTAGCGGTCTGTACGCAGCCAACAAACAACTGGATGTCACCGGCAACAACATCGCCAACGTCAATACCACGGGGTTCAAGGCCTCGCGTGCCGAGTTCGCGGATGTTTACGCGGGCGCCAACCGTCTGGGTGTGGGCAAGAACCAGGTGGGCAATGGTGTGCGGCTGGCAGCCATTTCCCAGCAATTCACCCAGGGTGATGTAAACACCACGGGCAACGCGCTGGACATGGGTATCCAGGGTCAGGGCTTCTTCGTGCTGTCTGACAACGGCTCGAAGGTTTACACGCGGGCGGGTTCTTTCCAGCCCAGCAAGGACAACTTCGTCGAGACCTCCGATGGCCTGCGCCTGCAAGGTTACATGGCGGATGCCACCGGCAAGATCCAGAAAAGCGGCCTGACCGACCTGAAAATCGACACATCGGCATTGCAGCCCAAGCCGACCTCGTTGATCGATCAGGGTATCAACCTGAACTCCTCGGCGGCCTCGATTCCTTTCCAGGTGTATGACAACACCAAGCCGCCAGCCATGGCTGCATTCGACCCTGCGGACCCAAGCACTTATCAGCGCTCTAGCACCAGTACCGTGCTGGATGCTGACGGCGTAGAGCACGAAGTGCAGCAGTACTACCGCAAGACCGATACCAATGAATGGACCATGTACACGCTGGTCGATGGTCGAAACCCGTTCGATCCAGCCAGTACCACCCCGCTGGCCGGCACCATCAACTACAACAGTGATGGCACCATCAGCTCCATGCTGGCCGACACCACGGGTGTGCCAAGTGGGGCGTCGTTCACTGTCAGCAATGGTGCATTTGCCATGACCGGCTGGGTGCCGGCCGCTCAGGATGCGAATGGCGACTGGGTTGCCAGTGGCGCGGCAGGTACTGACCAGGCGCTGGGTGTTACCTCGCCTGCCTTGGTGGCGAACAAGCCGTTCGACCCTTCTGACGATTCGACCTATACCCGCTCGTTCCCGACCAAGGTGTATGACAGCCAGGGCAACGAACACACCATGGAGCAGTTCTACCGTAAGACGGGCACCAACGAGTGGACCATGTACACGCTCGTTGATGGGCGCAACCCGTTCAATCCGGGGAGTACGGAGCCACTGGTGGGCACGATCGCATTCAACAGTGATGGTTCGGTCAACTCGATGACAGCCGACAATACGGGGCATCCGGTGGGCACCTCGTTCACGGTCGTCAACAATACCTTCAGCATGATTGGCTGGGTGCCGGCAGCCGAAGATGCTTCAGGTAACTGGAGTGCCAATGGCGCGGTGGGCGATGCTGCCGGCATGAAAATGTCGATGGCCAGCACCACCTCCTACAACACTGAAACTGCGCGCATGTCCCAGTCTCAGGACGGTTATGCCACGGGCATCCTGTCCAACCTGAGCATCGACGCGACAGGTGTATTGTTCGCCTCCTTCAGCAATGGCCAGTCGCGCGCCATTGGCCAGGTAGCGCTGGCGAGTTTCGCCAACGAGCAGGGGCTGCAGCAAATCGGCAGTACCCGTTGGACCGAGACCTACAACTCTGGCATTCCGGGTATCGATTCGCCGAAAACCGGTACTTTGGGTGCGATCGAGTCCAACTCCCTGGAAGGTTCCAACGTCAACCTGACGCAGGAACTGGTTGATCTGATCAAGGCGCAAAGCTACTACCAGGCGAATGCCAAGACCATTTCGACCGAAAGCACCGTGATGCAGACCATCATTCAGATGACTTGATCGTCATCGTTCGAGTGAGTGCAGGCGAACCCCTTTCTCGTGAAGGGGTTCGTTGTTTTTGCAGGAGGGGTGATGAAAAGGCTGTTTGTCGGAATGCTGCTCGCCTGCTGTCTTGGGCAGGTGCAGGCGGCGCCAGCGCCATACTGGCGATGGGAAAGCCTGGTAGATGGGCGTCTGGTGTGTTCGCAGTGGTCGCCAGGTGAAGGCTGGAGACGCTTTGCCGGGCCCTACAACAATGCGCGTTGCCGTGACCTGCCGTAGGCACAGGTTTGCCTGCAAATGAAACCTTTTTGCCGCCAACGGCAAAACAGCGCCGGATAACCGGCGGCCGTCGCTGCGCGGGCTTTCTCAACTGCCCGTATTCATGGGCTTTTTCCTGCTTTTGGCAAGTTGGTTCGGAACTTGCTTTAGCCCCTGTAGAGCAACGGCGAACGGCAAACGGCCGCCAGTGCAATGGAGGATGATTGTGGACAAGATGCTTTATGTGGCCATGACCGGGGCCAGCCAGAACGCGCTGGCGCAGAAGGCTCATGCCAACAACCTGGCCAACATTTCGACCAATGGTTTTCAGCGTGACCTGGAGCAGGCGCGCTCGATGCCGGTGTTCGGTGACAGCTTTCCGGCGCGTGCCTTTGCCATGACCGAACGCCCAGGCACCGACTTCAGTGAAGGCCCGATGGTGGAAACCGGCCGTGACCTGGATGTGACTGTGAGCGGTAACGGTTTTATCGCCGTGCAGGCGCCAGATGGCAGCGAAGCGTATGTGCGTACCGGTAGTCTGAACATCGACGCTCTCGGGGTATTGCGTACCGGCAACGGTATGCCTGTGCTTGGCAACGGCGGCCCGATTGCCATCCCCCCCGAGCAGAAGGTCGAAGTCGGCTCCGATGGCACCATCAGCATCCGTTCCATGGGTGAAGACCCGCGCGTGATGGCGGAAGTCGACCGCATCAAGCTGGTCAACCCCGACACCAAAGGCCTGACCAAGGGCCAGGACGGGCTGATTCACACCTCGTCCGGCCAACCCGCGGATGCCGACGTCAACGTGCGGGTGGTTTCAGGTTTTCTGCAGGGCAGCAACGTCAATGCTGTCGAGGAAATGACCTCTGTACTGGCGCTGTCCCGCCAGTTCGAACTGCACGTCAAGATGATGAACGCAGCCAAGGAAGGCGACGAAGCCATGGCGCGTGTTTTGCAACTCGGCTAACCACATTTGAACGGGTGCCGTAATTCAGGCGCACGAGGAGAACACTAAATGCTTCCGGCTCTCTGGGTCGCTAAAACCGGCCTGTCCGCACAGGACACCAACCTGACGGTCATCTCCAACAACCTGGCCAACGTCTCGACCACCGGCTTCAAGCGTGATCGTGCCGAGTTCCAGGACCTGCTGTACCAGATCAAGCGTCAGCCAGGCGCGCAGTCTACCCAGGACAGCGAATTGCCGTCGGGCCTGCAGGTCGGTACCGGTGTGCGCATTGTCGGCACGCAGAAAAACTTCCAGACCGGTAGCTTGCAGACCACGGAAAACCCGCTGGATATGGCTGTCAATGGCCGTGGTTTCTTCCAGATCCTGCAGCCTGACGGCACCGTCTCCTACACCCGCGACGGTACGTTCCACCTGAACTCCGATGGCCAGATCGTCAACGCCGATGGCTTGGCGCTGGAGCCTGCCATCGTGGTGCCGAACGATGCCCAGACCTTCACCGTCGGGCAGGACGGCACCGTGTCGATTACCACCGCCGGCAACCCGGCTGCGCAGGTTATCGGCAACATTCAGACCGCCGACTTCATCAACCCGGCTGGCCTGCAGGCGATGGGTAACAACCTGTTCCTGGAAACCGCTGCCAGTGGTGCACCGCAGGTCGGCACTCCGGGCCTCAATGGCTTTGGCACTACCCTTCAGCAGACGCTGGAAAACTCCAACGTCAGCACGGTGGAAGAGCTGGTGAACATGATCACCACCCAGCGCGCCTACGAGATGAACTCCAAGGTCATCTCCACCGCCGACCAGATGCTGTCGTTCGTTACTCAGCAGCTCTAAGCCCTGTCGCTTTGTTACACCCGTGAGGTTTGCATCATGAATCGTCTGTTGTCCGTGTTCGCCCTGGGGGGGGCGGTGTTGCTGGCAGGTTGCGTCGCACCGACGCCCAAGCCCAACGACCCGTACTATGCGCCGGTGTTGCCGCGCACCCCGTTGCCGGCAGCGGCCAACAACGGTTCGATCTACCAGGCCGGTTTCGAGCAGAACCTGTACAGCGACCGCAAGGCGTTCCGGGTGGGTGACATCATCACCATCACGCTCAATGAGCGCACGTCCGCCAGCAAGAACGCGGGCTCGCAGATCGCCAAGACCAGCAAGACCGACATCGGCCTGACTTCGCTGTTTGGTACCACGCCCAACACCAATAATCCGTTCGGTGGCGGCGACCTTTCGCTGGAGGCCGGTTACAGCGGCGATCGCGCCACCAAGGGCGACAGCAAGGCCACCCAAGGCAACACGCTGACCGGTTCGATCACCGTCACCGTGGCCGAGGTGCTGCCCAACGGCATTATCGCCGTGCGCGGCGAGAAGTGGCTGACCCTGAACACCGGCGAAGAGCTGGTGCGCATTGCCGGCATGATCCGCGCTGACGATATCGCCACCGACAACACCGTGCCGTCCACCCGTGTGGCCGACGCGCGCATCACCTACTCCGGCACCGGTTCGTTCGCCGATGCCAGCCAGCCCGGGTGGCTGGACCGCTTCTTCATCAGCCCGCTTTGGCCTTTCTGAGTACGGATGACCATGTTCAACGTAAGGCAGCTGATTGCCACAACCCTGCTTTTGTCCTGCGCCTTCGCTGCCCAGGCCGAGCGTCTGAAGGACATTGCCAGCATCTCTGGCGTACGTTCCAACCAGTTGATTGGTTACGGCCTGGTGGTGGGCCTCAATGGCACGGGTGACCAGACCACCCAAACGCCGTTCACCCTGCAAACCTTCAACAATATGCTGTCGCAATTCGGCATCAAGGTGCCGGCCGGTTCCGGCAACGTGCAGCTGAAGAACGTTGCCGCAGTGTCGGTGCATGCCGACCTGCCACCGTTCGCCAAGCCGGGCCAGGTGGTGGACATCACCGTGTCGTCGATCGGTAACTCGAAGAGCCTGCGCGGCGGCAGCCTGTTGATGACCCCGCTCAAGGGTATCGACGGCAATGTCTACGCCATTGCCCAAGGCAACCTGGTCGTGGGCGGCTTTGATGCCGAAGGTCGTGACGGCTCGAAGATCACTGTCAACGTGCCGTCGGCCGGTCGTATTCCGGGTGGTGCCAGTGTCGAGCGTGCGGTGCCGAGCGGCTTCAACCAGGGCAATACCCTGACCCTGAACCTCAATCGCCCCGACTTCACGACCGCCAAGCGCATCGTGGACAAGGTCAACGACCTGCTTGGCCCCGGCGTGGCCCAGGCCGTGGATGGTGGTTCGGTGCGAGTCAGTGCGCCGATGGACCCAAGCCAGCGCGTGGATTATCTGTCGATCCTCGAAAACCTCGAAATCGACCCGGGCCAGGCGGTGGCCAAGGTCATCATCAACTCGCGTACCGGCACCATCGTCATCGGCCAGAACGTCAAGGTGTCGCCGGCGGCGGTGACCCACGGCAGCCTGACCGTGACCATCACCGAAGACCCGATCGTCAGCCAGCCGGGTGCCTTCTCCAATGGCCAGACTGCCGTGGTGCCACGCTCGCGGGTCAATGCCGAGCAGGAAGCCAAGCCGATGTTCAAGTTCGGCCCAGGCACCACGCTGGATGAAATCGTCCGCGCGGTGAACCAGGTGGGCGCAGCGCCCGGCGACCTGATGGCGATCCTCGAAGCCTTGAAACAGGCCGGCGCCTTGCAGGCCGACCTGATCGTGATCTGAGGACGGCGCGGATGAACAGCAAAAGCCTGGTTTCCGGCAGTGCCGACAGCGGTGCCTACACCGATCTCAATCGCCTGAGTTCGCTCAAGCATGGCGACCGCGACAGCGATGCCAACGTACGCAAGGTAGCCCAGGAGTTCGAGTCGCTGTTCATCAGCGAAATGCTCAAGGCCTCGCGCAAGGCAAGCGACGTACTGGCCGACGACAACCCGATGAACACCGAAACGGTCAAACAGTACCGTGACATGTATGACCAGCAACTGGCTGTGAGCATGTCACGCGAAGGTGGTGGTATCGGGCTGCAGGATGTGCTGGTGCGCCAGCTGTCGAAGAACAAGGCCAGCCAGGCCAGCACCAGCCCGTTTCCACGTACCGAGGGCAACGCCCCGGCGCTGTGGGGCAACAAGGTGGCCGAGCCCGTGCATGCCACCCAGTCGACCGCCACCCGCAACGACGTCGCTGCACTCAACGCGCGTCGTCTGGCGCTGCCGAGCAAACTCACCGATCGCCTGCTGGCCGGCATTGTGCCATCGGCGGCCACCGCAAATACCGCCACTGTGCCTGCCCGTGACGGCCAGCAAGTGGCCAAGGCCTTCGCCGTGCCGGACAACGGCCTGCGCATTGTCGGCCGCGCCGTGGCCCAGCCGCCGCTGGCACCGAACAAGGCCTTTGGCGACAGCGATGAATTCGTCGCCACCATGCTGCCGATGGCCGAACAGGCGGCCAAGCGCATTGGTATCGATCCACGCTACCTGGTGGCCCAGGCTGCACTGGAAACCGGGTGGGGCAAGTCGGTCATGCGCAACACCGATGGCAGCAGCAGCCACAACCTGTTCGGCATCAAAGCCACTGGCAACTGGGACGGCGGTGAGGCGAGGGCGATTACCAGCGAGTACCGTGATGGCCAGTTCGTCAAGGAGACGGCAGCGTTCCGTTCGTACGATTCCTACCAGGACAGCTTCCACGACCTGGTGAGCCTGTTGCAGAACAATTCGCGCTATCAAGATGCGGTGAAGGCCGCCGATAAACCAGAGCAGTTCGTGCAAGAGTTGCAAAAGGCCGGGTACGCCACCGACCCGAATTACGCCAGCAAGATCTCGCAGATCGCAAGACAGATGAAGTCGTACGAGCACTACGCAATGCTCGGTACTGCAACGAAACTTTAAGGGCATGGAACCATGGCGAGTCTGATCAACATTGGTATGTCGGGGCTGGGTGCCGCGCAATCGGGGATGTACACCCTCGGTAACAACATCGCCAACGCCGATGTCGAAAGCTACTCGCGCCAGCAGAACGTGCAGAAGACCAAGGGCGGCCAGCAGGTCGGTCAGGTTTTCATCGGCAGTGGCACCACGCTGGCGGACGTGCGCCGGGTGTACAACGCGTTCATCGAGAACCAGCTGCGCACGACCACCTCGCTGAGCAGTGAGGCGTCCTCGTACCTGGATCAGATCACGCCGCTGGATACCTCGCTGTCCAGTAGCGATACCGGTATTACCGCCGCGCTGCAGAGCTTTTTCACCTCCATGCAGGATGCGGCGGCCAAGCCAACCGAAGATGCTTCGCGCCAGCTGTTGCTGACCAGCGCACAGTCTCTGGCCAAGCGTTTCAATACCTTGTCGTCGCAGTTGAATCAGCAGTTGAGCAATATCAACAGCAACATGACGGCGATTACCGACCAGGTCAACAACCTGACCAAGACCATCGCCGGGTTGAACGAGCAAATCGCCCGCGTGGGTGCTGTTTCCGGCCAGCCCAACGACTTGCTGGACCAGCGTGACGGCGCAGTGCGTGAACTGAACAAGCTGATCGGCACGGACGTGGTCGAGCGTGACGGCACCTACGATGTCTACCTCAAGAACGGTCAGGCGCTGGTGCTGGGTAATACTACCCAGACGGTGGGTGTGGAGCCTACGGCGAGCGACCCGGGCCGTTTGAGCCTGGTGCTCAACCGTGGCTCGACCAAGATGGATATCACCAGCAGCGCTACCGGAGGCGAGCTGGGTGGGTTGATCCGTTACCGCAGCGAAACCCTCGACCCTGCGCTTAACGAGCTTGGGCGTGTGGCCTTGGTGGTGGCAGACCAGATCAATAGCCAGTTGGCCCAGGGTATCGACAAGGATGGCAATTTTGGCGCCACCCTGTTCGGTGACATCAACAGCGCCAAGGCCATGAGCGAGCGTAGCGTCGCCAAACTGGGCAACAGCATCGGCTCCGGTAACCTGGATGTCAGCATCAAGGACACCGGTAAACTGACCACCAGCGACTACCAGGTGACTTTCACCAGCGCGACCGGCTACAGCGTGCGCAAGTTGCCGGAAGGCACCGAAATGGGCAGTTATGACCTCAATGACACGCCACCGCCGGTCATCGATGGCTTTACCCTGTCGCTCAATGGCGGCGGTTTGAGTGCTGGCGACAGCTTCAAGATCACCCCCACTCGCAACGCGGCCGCCAATATCGAGACGGTCCTCACCGACCCCAAGCGCCTGGCGCTGGCGTCACCACTGACGGCCACCAATGGTGCCGGCAACAAGGGCACCGGGGTGATCACCCAGCCGACCCTGACCTCGCAACTGGATATCTACGACGCCACGCAGCGTTCGCAGCTGCAGTCAGGCCTGAAAAACTCCACCCCGGTCAAGCTGGTGTTCGGTGACGAAACCACTTCGCCCCAGGCTTACAAACTGTACGACGCCAAGGGTACGGAAATAGGCAGCGGCACCATCGTGCCGGGCCAGGCGAACAAGCTGCAGCTGTCGGTGCCGATGGTCGATGGCAGCGGCAATGCGACCGGTAGCAGCTTTACCTTCGAAATGAGCGTTTCCGGCGCGCCGCAGAACGGCGACAGCTACACCGTAGCGCTGACGGGGGCAGGCTCGGCCGATAACCGCAATGCCCAGTCGGTGATCGACCTTCAGACTAAATCCACGGTTGAAGTGGGGGCCAACGGCAAGGGCATCAGCTTTACCGATGCCTATGCCAAGCTGGTTTCAAACGTTGGCGGCAAGGCTGGCCAGGCGGAAATGGACAGTGATGCCACCAATGCGCTGCACAGTTCTGCGCTGGATAGCCGCAACAGCCTTTCCGGCGTGTCGGTCGATGAAGAGGTCGGCAACCTGGTCAAGTTCCAGCAGTACTACACCGCGTCGTCGCAGATTATCAAGGCGGCACAAGAAACCTTCACCACCTTGATCAATGCTCTTTAAGGAGGCGTAGACCATGCGCATTTCCACTTCGCAGTTCTACAACAGCAACAGCGCCAACTACCAGCGCAGCTTCTCCAACCTCGACAAGACTCGGCAAGAGGCTTCTGACGGCATTCGGGTGCGTCGGGGGGCTGACGACCCGGTAGGTGCGGCACGTCTGCTGCAACTCCAGCAGCAACAGAACATGCTCGACCAGTACACCCGCAACGTTACCAATGTGCGCAACGCCCTGGGCACCGCAGAAAGCACGCTGAATGCGATTGGCACCATCCTGCAGCGCGTCAATGAGCTGGCCATCAGTTCGGGCAACGCCGGTTTCACCGATGCAGACCGCAAGGCCAATGCGACCGAGCTGGCGTCGCTGGAGGATCAGCTGTTCTCGTTGATGAACAGCAAGGATGAAAGCGGTGCGTACCTGTTCTCGGGGTCCAAAGGTGATACACCGCCTTATGTGCGAAACGCTGATGGTACTTATACCTATCAGGGCGACCAGGGCAAACTGAACCTGCAAGTCGGTGACATGCTTACCCTGGCAGCTAACGAGACAGGCTACGATGCCTTCGAGCAAGCGCTCAATACTAGCCGTAGCGAAACCAGCCTGGTGTCGCCGGCCACCGACGATGGCCGGGTCAATTTGTCCAATGGCCAGGTGAGCGGTAGCGCGACGTATAACGACCGCTTCCGCAGCGGCGAGCCGTACACCATCGAGTTCACCAGCAGCACGCAGTTCAAGATCACCGATGCCGAAGGCAAGGACGTGACGCTGGAAGCCAGCCAGGGGGGCACCTTCGACCCCAATGGCAAGAACACTACGATCAATTTCCGAGGTGTTGACCTGCGCCTGGACATCACCCTCCAGGAGGGCGATGCAGCCGACCCTGATGCGGCCATTGCCGGTCATGTCTTTAGCCTGAGCTCGAAGGCAGATGAAATCAGCGGCACCCGTAGTGCAGGCAACAGCTCGTCGGCCCAAGTGACGGGCGCGACCATCACCGATGCGCAAAAGTACAAGTCCGCATTCCCTGAGGGTGCTGTACTGAAGTTCACCAGCGCTACCGAGTTCGAGCTTTACGCCTCCCCCGTGAGCGCCGACAGCAAACCGATTTCCAAGGGCACGCTCAGTGGCAACACGGCGACCGCCATGGGGGTCGAGTTCACGCTTTCGGACACGCCGAGCGCGGGCGACAGCTTTGGCATCAAGGTCGACACGCATCAAACTCAGAACGTCCTCGATACCATCAGCCAGTTGCGTGCGGCACTGGCCACCCCGGTCGATAACGACCCTGCGGCCAGGCAGAGTTTCCTGGCATCGCTGGACTCGGCGATTGGCAACATCGCCAGCGCCACCAACCAGGTCAGTTCCTCAATATCGTCGATTGGCGGCCGTGGCCAGGCGATCGATGTACAGGTGGAAACCAATGAGGCACTGAGTGGCGAAAACGCCAAGACCCAGAGCTCGATTCGTGAGAGCGATCCGGCCGAGGTGATGATTCGTCTTCAGATGCAGTCCAACATGTTGCAGGCCTCGTTGCAGGCGTATGCCAAGATTGCCGGTCTCTCGCTGGTCAATTACATCTGATGTTCGCGGGCATTTGCCCGTCATGACGCAAGGACAGGCCGGCCAGGGCTGATAACGACCGGCCGGTTCGCCCTTCTGAACGCCTGCTTGTTCCCAAGCGCACCGCCCCTCCATCAAGGTCGTCATCGTGTCAGAGCAGCCACTCGTCAGCATCGCCATTCCTGCCTTCAATGCCGATTTCTTTCAAGCGACCTTGGTCAGTGCGCTTGGCCAAGACTACCCCAACCTGGAAGTCGTCATTTGCGATGACAGTGCTGGTGTGGAAATCGAGGCTATCTGCCAGGCGCTCGGCAAGGGTACGGCGGTGCCCGTGCGCTATACCCGCAACCCGGTTCGGTTGGGTTTTGCACGTAACCTGCAAGCATGCCTGGAGCAGGCCAACGGGGCGTTGGTGAAGTTTCTGTGTGATGACGACCTGTTGCTCGACAGTTGCATCAGCCGGCAAGCACAAGTGCTGACGCAGTGGCCCCAGCTCAGCATGGTGATCGGGCAGCGCCTGCTCTGGTCTGCTGATGACATCCTCCTGCCTTCCCGTGCGCTCAACAGCGTGATTGCGCCGCAAAGTGCCGTGCTTGTGGGTACGGACTTGCTGGCCAGCATCGCCGAGAATGTCCCGAATCTGTTCGGCGGTATCAGCCATGTGCTGTTCCGTCGGGCCCAGGTGCTGGAGTACCTGCCGCAACTGGTCCAGGGTGGCCAGGGGTTCGCCGCACGACTGGACCTGGCCTTGTATGCATGTCTGTTGCGCCGCGGGCATCTGGCGAGCCTGGAGCGCATACTGAGTGTGGAGCGCATCCACCCAGGCCGGCTCAGTCATCACTCCAGCATGACCGAGGCCTACAGGCATGAAACCGAATGGCTGCAGCAGATGCTGGCGGCGCGCACCGGCGAGTCGGCGCCGGCCAATGGCTGGGTCCGTTACCTGCCGCTGGAGGCTTACGACCCTGAGGCCGACCAGGCCTGGGAGGAGTTGGACATCCGCCGCTTCCATGCCGGCCAGGTCGCCAATTTCTCGCAGCAGGTAGGCACTCACGCACTCAGCTTCACCGAGCTCTATGCCGAATGGCTGGCCTGCCGCAACCTGTCTGACGGGCAGTTGCGGTTGCTGCCAAAGCGGATCGAACAGTGGCCAGCACAGCCCGGCATCGTTCCGATCGTAACCTGTCGCGAGGGCGATGAAAGCGCACTGCGTGCCACCCTGGACTGCCTGGCTGCACAATCCTATGCCGCCAGCCAGGTGTTGGTGCTGGTGCCTGATTGCTTCGACAGGGTTGACGCGCCAGGCGTGCACTACCTGGCCTTGAGCGGTAGTGGGTACGCTCAACTCAACCAGTGGCTGGCAGATACGCGCGTAGCCGACTGGGTGCTGCTGTTGCGTGCCGGTGATCGCCTACGGCCGCATGCGCTGGTCGTCATGGCCGAGCGTATGGCGCTGCGCGCCGAGAGCATGTGCCTGTACACTGATGAAGATACCTTTGGAGCCCTGGCACCCGGCAACCCGATTTTCAAGCCGGACTTCAACCTCGATTTGATGCGCAGCGTGCCCTACGTGGGCCGTACCCTGGCATTCAAGCGTACGGCGCTGCTGGCACTGGAAGGGTTCGACACCCAGTTCGAGAGCCTGGCGCCACAGGACCTGCTATGGCGAATGGTCGAGGCTCATGGCTTGCACGTGGTAGAGCATGTCGCGCAGATGCTGGTGCAGTGCCAGTGGGGGTACACAGACTGGATGGGCGAGCCGGCAGGGCAGGCTGAGGCGGCGCGCGTGGTCGAGGCGCACTTGCGTCGCATAGGCGTCGACGCTTTGGTTGAGGGGGCTGCCGGCAGCTTGGTTACGCGTGTGACCTATCGGCATGAGCAGCAGGCTAGTGTTTCGATCCTGATCCCCGCAGGGGCCAACCTGAATGCGCTCAGGCGTTGCGTCGAGTCGCTGTTCCAGTACACCGAATACAGCCAGTTCGAAGTGCTGGTCATCGCCAATGGCGACGAGCCGCAGGCTGTCACCGAGTGGTTGGCGGCGATGCGTGGCCTGGGCAGTGACCAGTTGCGCGTCATCGATGTTCAGGCGCAGGGCAGGGCGGCGATCCTCAATCAGGCCAGTCAGCATGCTCATGGAGCTTACTTACTGTTGCTCGCACCGGAGTGTGCGCTGTTTGAACCGCGCTGGCTCACTACCTTGATGAGTCAGGCGCAGCGTCCCGAGGTCGGCCTGGTGGGGCCGGCGCTATGCGGCAGCAACGGCGAGCTGGTTTCTTCCGGCCTGGTGCTCGGTCTTGGCGGCGGTACAGCAGGTAGCCCATTCTCGGGCAGCTTCCTGACAGCCGAGGGTTACATGGGGCGCCAGCAGTTGGTACAGAACTGGAGCGCACTAAGCCTGGATTGCCTGCTCATTCGCCGGACACTGTTCGAGGAGCTTGAGGGGCTGGACACCTCGGCCTTCCAGGTCGCGTTGTTTGACGTTGACCTCTGCCTGCGTGCGCGTGAAAAAGGCTTCCTGTCGGTGGGGACACCCTTTGCTCGCGTCATGAGGCTAGCGGGTGCTGCTGCTGTCGGGCTGGCTGACGAGCTTGCCAGAGCCGACCGGGACGTTGCTTACGACCGTTGGCTGAGCCGCATTGCCCGGGACCCGGCCTACAACGACAACCTGAGCCTCAAGTTCGCCAACTTCAACCTCGAACCAGGCCTGCGCAGTGGCTGGGACCCCTTCATTGCCCGTGCCATGCCGTCAGTGCTGGCGTTGCCGATCAATACAACGGCAGTAGGGCATTACCGGGTAATTCAGCCATTCACCGAACTTGAGCGGGCGGGCTGGATTCAGGGGCGGGTCAACCATGTCTCACCAGGCATTATCGAGCTTGAGCGTGAAAAACCCGATGTGATGATCCTGCAATGTCGTTACATGCCGGGCAACATCAGGGAAATGGCGCAGTTCAAACGCTTTTCGCATGCGCGGATGATCTACGAGCTGGACGACTACATCATCGATCCGCCGAAAAAGAACGACCATGCCCGCAACCTGCCCAGCAATCTTGCGGAGTTGGTGGCCCAAGGCATCGGGCAGTGTGATCGCTTGGTGTGTTCGACCGAGCCGCTGGCTGATGCGTTATCCAGCATGCATCAGGACATACGCGTAGTGCCCAACATGTTGTCCGCCGCGCTGTGGGCTGGCCTTTCCAGTCAGCGTCAGACCAGTATCCGGCCGCGAGTCGGATGGGCGGGTGGCACTAGCCATCGTGGTGACCTGGAGCTGTTGCAAGAGGTAGTGAAGGCGCTTGCCAACGAGGTTGACTGGATCTTCTTCGGCATGTGTCCGGACCCCTTGCGCCCCTATGTGAAGGAGTTTCACAAGGCGGTTCAATTGGCGGACTACCCGCGTAAGCTCGCCAGCCTCAACCTCGACCTGGCGTTGGCACCGTTGGAGCAGAACCTGTTCAACGACTGCAAGAGCAACCTGCGCTTGCTGGAGTACGGTGCGTGTGGTTTCCCGGTGATCTGCAGCGACACCAAGGCCTACGCCGGCTACCTGCCATGTACCCGGGTCAAGGACAACACCACCGAGCAATGGCTGGACGCGATTCGCATGCACCTGGCTGACCCGCAGGCCAGTTACCGTCAGGGTGATGCGCTGCGCGAGGAAGTGCTGCGTGACTACATGCTGATGCCGCACCATTTGCAGCATTGGGCCAACGCCTGGTTGGCAGACTGAACGTTGGCGTGGGGTGATGCCCGCGCCTGATTGACAATTGGACAGGTGCAATATGATCGATACCGCAATCGGCTCGCGCAATGATGTGACCGTTGTTTTGCTGGGCGAGGATCAGGCGCACAGCCGCGTCCGCGCGCAGCACTACTACCAGCAGGCTCAGGTGCCCTGTGTGGCGTTTGACTTGCCGCCTGGGTCGAGTTCGGCTGGGTTCGTTCAGGCCCTCGCGGAATGTCTGGCGGGGCTCGCCACGGCTTATGTGGTGCTGGCGCTGGATACCGACTTCGTGCTGGCCTCGTCTCTGGACAATGCAGCGGCGTGTCTGCACGCGCAACCTGGGGTGGTGGCTGCGCAAGGCCAGTTGTTGGGCTACAGGCCTGCGAGTGGCAAGGTCGAGTACTACCGGGTAGGTTCGGCATTTGCACCTGCCCTTGCCGAAACCGCTACAGCCAGGCTTTTGCAGTACGCCCAGTCTGGGCAGCAAGCCTGGCGTGCGGTCATGCGTGTGTCGACTTTGCAAGCCGTGTTGATGGCTTTGCCAGACAGCCTGGATGCGCCTGCCGTGCGTGTGGCGATGTCCCTTGCAGTGTTGGCTCAAGGGCCGGTTGCACACCTGGCCCAGACCGATGTGGTGAGTGAGCATGAGCCCGCCGGCTACAGTCCGGTAGAGCGTGAAGAGCGCCTGACTCAGCTGGTACGCGGCCTACGCCAGTGGGACGCTGAGCTGTATCGGCTATGTGGTGACGAACAAGGCTTCACGGCCCTCAACCGGTTTGTGCGCAGCACCTACGATCTGAGTGCGGCGTCGTTGATCTTCACGTCCAGCTGGCGCAGTGTTATCGATGACCCTGAGCGGTTGTTCGAGCCACATCAGGACGTACAGCTGCCCTATTACAATGGCGCCCTGTTTGCACGGTTGACCGAGCTTGAGTTTCTCTGCCACGCATGGCCGACCAGCCCGCAGCAGCAACGTGCGCTGGAAGGGATCTGGGTGCAGCAGCGTGACTTGCTGCAAGCGCACCCCAACGATACTGCTGAAAGCCTGAGCCACCGCTATTGGCAGGCCTTGGCGTTGAGCCTGTTCAACCGCGAGGTCTGCCATCTGCTGTTGTCCACGCTGGACAGGGCAGAGGAAGCTGCGCATGTTCGTGAGCTGACGGATTGGCTGGCACGCCTCGAACAGGTCCCGGGTATCCATGAGCAATGCCGTTTGCAAGGTACTCCGTCGGGTCAGGTGATCGATGCCATCGCTGCCGCTACACCGGATGAGGCGGGGCGCCAGCGCGTGCTCCGGTACCTGGCAAAGCACCCGGCCGAGCAGATCGCCTTCGTGGTTCTCGATCTTGAAAACGACGATCAAGCGCTTCAGGCTACGTTCGACAGCCTGCTTGCCAGCGGCATACGCAATTTCAAGCTGCTAGTGCTCAAGGCTGGCAAGCCACCGGCCATCACCACGCCGCGCGACACGCTGCATTTCATTCAGGTCAGTGACAGCAATTGGGTGAATCACCTGAATCAGGCGGTACGACAGTTGCCGAGTGCCTGGCTGATGCTGCTGAGTGCTGGTGATGTGCTGCTTACCGGAGGTCTGTTGCGCCTGTCGGTGGAGCTTGTCGACGCCCCGGCCTGCCATGCCATCGCCGCCAATGAAGTCCAGCGTGACAGTCAAGGGCGTTTGCACAGCGTCGAGCGCCCAGGTGCGGACCTCGATCTGCTGCGCAGTCAGCCTGGGTTGATGTCTCGGCATTGGCTGGTACGTCGCCAGGCGGTACTGGACCTGGGTGGGTACAGTGAAACCTGCCGCGAGGCGCTGGAGCTCGACCTGCTGTTGCGACTGGTAGAGGCCCAGGGCTTGAGCAGCCTGGCGCACATGGCCGACTATCTGGTAATCGGTGAGCAGGGCGGTAGTGCACTGGATGAGGAAGCTGCCAAGGTGGTTGGTCGGCATCTGACGCAATTGGGTTATCGCGCGCAGGTGAAGATACAGGCAAATGAAGGGTTGTCTATCGACTACCGCCATTCGTCCACGCCGTTGGTAAGCGTGCTCGTCGCGAGTGAAGGCGATGCCTCGCAGCTGCAGGCTTGCCTGCGGAGCGTGCTGCAGCGTACCCGTTACCCACGCTATGAAGTGCTGGTGGTGTGTGCCGAGCACGAGGTTGCGGCGCTGCAGCCGTTCGCCGGCAAGGTGCATGTTCTGGTCGGTCAGCCGGGCGGGTCGCGCAGCCAATGGCTGAACCTGGCGGCGAGCCAGGCACGAGGGGCTTATCTGGTCCTGGTGTCTGAGCGCAGTCAGGTCATTACCCCTGCCTGGATCGAGGCGCTGCTCAATGAGGCTCAGCGCCCGGAAGTGGGTGTGGTCGGTGCTTGCCTCGAGGGGGGCGATACTGCGCTTCTGCATGCAGGTTATGCCTTGCTGCAGGGGCCGCAGGTGGCTTCGCCCTGGCAGGGCATGAAGCCGCTAGCGAGTGCTGAAGCCCGGTGGCCATTGGCAGTGCGCGGTTGTCAGGCGGTCAGTGCCGACTGCCTGATGGTGAGCAAGGAGGTGTTCGAGCATTGCGCGGGTTTGCAGGTTGCCCAAGGTGCCGATATCGACTTGTGCCGGGCCGTTGTCGAGGCCGGGCAACTGGTGGTCTGGACGCCGCAAGCCAGGCTGCTGCTCAGCGCCCTGCCTGAAGCGGATCGTGCGTTGGCGCAGGCGCTGTTCGATCGCTGGCCCTCGGCCTTCAGCGAGCAGGCTGCGTCGTCCTTAGGCTGGCTGGAACAGGTCGAATAGGTCGAGGCGGATTATTGACAGGGCTGCAAGCTGACATCGCAGCCCTGTGGTGCCTGTTTCGACACTACCCGCGAGCCCGGCCGTTCAAGGCCGGCTCCACGCTTGAGCGGTATCTCCCGCTGCACGCGCATTTACCTTGCCCGGTCAGGCTGATTGGCAATCTTTTTGCTAGACAACGGCAACGTACTGAATTGGTCAGTATTTTGTCAGCCCGCTATGGGCGTCAGCCTGTCAAGGTGTGTCGACAATGAAAGCAGTCATCCTGGCCGGTGGCCTGGGTACCCGTATCAGTGAAGAGTCGCATCTGCGCCCGAAACCGATGATCGAAATTGGTGGCAAGCCCATCATTTGGCACATCATGAAAATCTACTCCCACCACGGGATCAACGATTTCGTGATTTGCCTCGGTTACAAGGGCTATGTGATCAAGGAGTACTTCGCGAACTATTTCCTGCACATGTCAGATGTCACCTTCGACATGTCGGAAAACCAGATGCATATCCACAACCGTCATGCCGAGCCTTGGCGAGTCACGCTGGTGGACACTGGCGAGAATACGGCAACTGGCGGGCGCCTCAAGCGGGTACGCGATTACGTTGGCGACGAAACCTTCTGCCTGACTTACGGCGACGGCGTTGCCGATGTGGACCTGCCAGCCCTGATCGATTTCCACAACCGCCATGGCAAGCTGGCGACCGTCACTGCCGTTCAGCCGCCCGGGCGTTACGGTGCACTGGATGTGCGGGGTGAGCAGGTGCATGGCTTCCAGGAAAAGCCACTGGGCGACGGCGGCTGGATCAATGGTGGCTTCTTCGTGCTCGAACCTGGGATCTTCGACTATATCGAGGGCGACGCTACCACTTGGGAATATGAGCCGATGCGTGCCTTGGCGCAGGATGGCCAACTGATGACCCACGTGCACCGTGGCTTCTGGCAGGCCATGGACACGCTGCGCGATCGCAGTTACCTGGAAGAGCGCTGGAAGGCCGATGAAGCACAATGGCGCATCTGGTCATGAGCCGTAGCTTCTGGTCGGGGCGTCGGGTTTTCCTGACAGGGCACAGCGGCTTCAAAGGCGGCTGGCTAGCCCTTTGTCTGCGGGAGATGGGCGCCGAAGTGTATGGCTACTCGCTGGCCCCCGATACCTCGCCCTCGCTTTATGGCAGCGCCAGGCTGGCTGAGTGCGTGGCTGGCGAGTTTGCCGATGTTCGTGATGCTGACCGGTTGCTGCGCAGCGTTGCGGCATTTCGCCCCGAGATTGTCCTGCACCTGGCCGCGCAGCCGTTGGTGCGCGAGTCCTATCGCAGCCCGGCGCAAACATACGCCACCAACGTTATCGGCACGCTCAACCTGCTTGAAGCCGTACGGAAGTGCGACGCGGTGCGTGCCGTACTGGTTGTCACCAGTGACAAGTGCTACGAGAACCGCGAGTGGCAATGGCCATACCGCGAGCAGGATGCCTTGGGGGGGCATGACCCCTACAGCAGCAGCAAGGCGTGCGTCGAGCTGCTTTGCGCCTCATGGCGCGAGTCATTCCTGCGCGAGCGCGGTGTGGCGCTTGCGACAGCGCGTGCGGGCAACGTGATCGGTGGTGGCGACTGGTCAGCAGACCGGTTGCTGCCCGATATCCTGCGTGCCTGGGAAGCCGGGGAGTCGGTGACCTTGCGCTATCCCGATGCCGTGCGCCCGTGGCAGCACGTACTCGACCCGCTTGAGGGCTACCTGCTGCTGGCCCAGGCGTTGATCGAGCGTGGTCAGGACGTGGCAGAGGCCTGGAATTTCGGCCCTGACAGCGGTGGGACGGCAACCGTGGGTGAGTTGGTCCATGCCATGGCGCAGTTGTGGCCAGGCGAAGCGGGTTGGTCTGTCGACCCGTACGTGCAGCCCCATGAAGCAGGCTTGTTGACCCTTGACTCCTCCAGAGCTCGCCAACGCTTGGGCTGGCGGCCCAAGTGGGGCCTGAAGCAATCGTTGCGTCACACCCTTGAATGGCATCGCGCCTGGCGCGATGGCCAAGACATGCAGCAATACTGCCGCACGCAAATAGCGGCACACGAAGGTGAGTTCAATGACTGATCAAACGGCGCAGCAGTTGCGCCAGCAAATTACCGAGCTCGTTGGCCGTTATGCCGAGTTGGAGCTGGCCGCGCCCGTTTTTGTACCTGGCCAGCATGCGGTTCCGCCCTCTGGCAAAGTCATTGGCGCACCCGAACTGCAAGCCATGACCGAAGCGGTACTGGACGGCTGGTTGACCACCGGGCGCTTCAACCAGGCATTCGAAAAACGCCTGGCACGCTACCTGGGGCGGCGTGGCGTACTCACCGCCAACTCCGGCTCTTCGGCGAACCTGTTGGCGTTTTCCGCCTTGACTTCGCCACGCCTGGGGGATCGTGCCATTCGTAAGGGGGACGAGGTGATTGGCGTGGCGGCGGGTTTTCCTACCACCGTCAACCCGATCCTGCAATTTGGTGCCGTGCCGGTCTTCGTCGATATCGAGATGGGTACGTATAACGTCGACCCGGCCTTGATCGAGGCGGCAATCAGCCCGCGGACCAAGGCGATCATGCTGGCCCACACGCTGGGCAACCCGTTCAACCTGGCCGTGGTACGAGAATTGTGCGACCGCTACGGTTTATGGTTGATCGAGGACTGCTGCGATGCGCTCGGCGCCACCTACGATGGCCGCCAGGTAGGCAGCTTCGGCGACCTCGGTACGCTCAGCTTCTATCCGGCCCACCATATCACCATGGGCGAGGGCGGGGCGGTTTTCACCGATTCTCCGCTGCTCAAGCGTATCGTCGAATCGTTCCGTGACTGGGGGCGTGACTGCTATTGCGGACCAGGCGAAGACAATACCTGCAGCAAGCGTTTCTGCTGGCAGCTGGGCGACCTGCCGCAAGGTTATGACCACAAGTACACCTATTCCCACCTGGGCTACAACCTCAAGATCACCGACATGCAGGCTGCCTGTGCGTTGGCACAGATGGACCGGGTGGACGATTTCATCGCTGCACGCAAGCGTAACTTTGCCTGGCTCAGCGAGCGCTTGTCCGGGTGTGTGGAGCAGCTGATCCTGCCACATGCCACCCCCAACAGCGACCCGTCCTGGTTCGGCTTCCCGCTGACGCTGCGGGATGGTTGTGGCGTCGAGCGGCTGGATCTTTTGCGTCATCTCGATGCGCAGAAGGTGGGTACTCGCCTGCTGTTCGCTGGCAATCTTACACGACAGCCCTACATGAAAGACCAGCAATACCGGGTAGCCAGTGACCTGACGGTGACAGACAAGATCATGAAGGACACCTTCTGGGTCGGTCTGTGGCCAGGGCTTGGCGAAGACCATCTTGAGCATGTGGCCGACAGCATCGAAGCCTATGTACGGAGGCTGCGTTGATGGGCGTATTCGCGTGTGAACGGTTTGCCGGGCGCGGCCGCAGGTTGTTCGCCCGAGCCAGCGTCGCACGCCCGTCGTTGCCACATCCAGGATGCAGCTTGTGAGCACTCAGCACTATCCGCCATTGCACGTTGTGTCGCCGCGCCCGTATTACATCGTTGCGCCCGCCTACCGGCATAACTCGGCCGGTATCCGGGTGATGCACATGTTGTGTCACCTGCTGAACCGGTGCGGCCAGGATGCCTACCTGTACAGCTCCACGACCAACCCGATGTGGCACACCCCGCTGCTCACCAATGAGCTGAGGCAGCAGCATGAGCAGGCCGGGCGCCAGCCTATCGTGGTGTACCCGGAGGTGGTCTCGGGGAACCCGACCAACGCACGGTCGGTAGTGCGTTACTTGCTCAACGTGCCAGGGTTGATCGCAGGGGATACGGAGTTTGCCGACTCGGAAATGATCTTTGCCTACGGTGAGCATCTGCTGCCCAAGGGGGCAGGGGCTGAGCGCATACTGTTTCTGCCGCCGATCGACACGTCGCTGTTCAACAACCATGGCAACCCCTATGACGGCCATCGCAAAGGTTGGCTGATCTATCCGGGGCGCCATACCCATGCACTTCAGGAACACCCCGAGCTGGCGGCGAGGTGCACGCTCATTACCAACGAATGGCCAGCCACCCCTCGGGAAATGGCTGAGCTGTTCCGGCGCAGTGAGGGCATTTATTGCTTCTCTTCCACCGCAACTGCGCTGGAAGCGATGTTGTGTGGTTGCCCGGCCGTGGTGCTCAAATCGCCCTTTTTCGATGGTACGCCGCTTGGTATTGGCGAGTTCGGCACACACGGGCTGGCCTTCGAAGACACGCCTGAGGCTATCGAGCATGCCCGATCGGGTTTGGCCATCGTTCAGCAAAAGTACGCTGACTTGCAGGGCCGGTTCTGGGAACAATTGGCCAGTTTCATCGAACAGACCCAGGCCATGCCTTGCACAGACCTGCAACCAGATGCCATGCAGGGGGCAGGTCGGCCAGATGCACAGGTTGCCCAGTGGCTGCGGTCCCGTCGCCCTACTGATGCCCAGGCAGAGCTGATCGCCCGGCGTCTGGAAGACAGGCGCGTGGATTTGCCCTGGTTCGATTTCGTCATCATCCCGGACGGCCAGCCAGCTGCGGTCGAGGCGACGCGCAAAAGCCTGCAGGGGCAGATGTATCAGCAGGTCGCCGTCCACTTGCCAGCTGATTGCGAGCTTGCCACGCTTAACCAGTTGGTCCTGCAACAAGGGACCGGACAGTGGCTCTGCTTTGTGCGTGCGGGTACCACGTTCACACCGTTCGGGTTGTTGATGCTCGCACTGGAATTGCTTGAGGGCGACCAAGTGCGTGCGGTGTATGCCGATGAACTGGTTACCACCCCGCAGGGCACCCAACAGGCGCTGCTGCGCCCCGACTTCAATCTCGACATGCTGCTGGCCAGCCCGGCCCAACTGGCGCGGCATTGGTTCTATCGCCGCGAGGTATTCCTTGAGGCAGGCGGTTTCGACCTGGCCTGCGCGGGGGCGGCCGAGCTCGCGTTGCTGTTGCACTTGATCGAAGATGCCGATGGCCTCGACGGGCTGGCTCATGTCAGCGAGCCTGTGTGCATTTCGCCGGGCGAGGCGCCTGTTCACAGCCCTCAGGAACAGGCGGTGCTGCTGCGCCATTTGCAACGGCGCGGCTACACCCAGGCGCAGGTGCGCATGCACCGCCCAGGCATTCATCGCATCGATTATGGTCACGCCGAGCAGCCATTGGTTTCGCTGGTTGTGCCATGCGGCGGGCGTCTCGATCACGTACAACGCTGCGTGCATGCGTTGCTTGAAAAGACCCGTTACCCCCACTTCGAGATTTTGCTGGTAAACGATGGCAGCGGGAGCCCGGCTACCCGAGCCTGGCTGGCTGGCCTTGTGGCGCGGGAGCAAAACCGGGTCAGCGTGCTGAGTGACGCGTCGGTACGTGACCATGCCTCGGCCTGTAATCTGGCGGCCAGGCATGCGCGGGGCGAGTACTTGGTGCTGCTGCACGAGGATACTGTGGTTGTGCACGATGACTGGCTGGATGCTTTGCTCAACCACGGCCAGCGCCCGGAAGTAGGCATTGTCGGCGCCAGGTTGATGCATCCCAATGGCATGGTCGAACAGGCTGTGCAGGTCCTGGGCTTGAACGGCCCTGGCAACTCGGCGTTTTCCGGGCTTGTGCAGGATGAGGGGTACATGCGCCGGCTTGAGCTGGATCAGAACCTGAGTGCCGTGTCTGGCGCTTGTCTGCTGATTCGCCGGGCGCTTTACCAGGGTGTGGGTGGAATGGACGAGCGCCTGACGCAGCGCACGGGTGCCAGCCTTGATCTATGCCTGAAGGCGCGGCAGGCTGGTTATCTTACGGTGTGGACCCCCCATGCTGTGTTGGTGTGCGAAGGGCAGGGTGGGTGTCTGCCTGCCGAAGCGGTCGAGGCCGAACAGGAAACGGTGTATGGCAGGTGGCTGCCTGTCATCGCCCGCGATCCGGCCTACAACCGCAACCTGTCTTTGCAGGGGGCGGGTTTTGAGCTCGAGACTGACCCGGGCCTGACATGGAACCCCCTGAGCTGGCGTCCGTTGCCCGTACTGTTGAGCATGCCGGGCGAACTTGCCGGCGCCGCTCGTAGCCGGATCGTCGATCCTGCCTTGTCCATGAGTATTGCCGGCCTGGCTGATGTCCGACTGGCCTTGCGGCCTTATCTGCCCGCCGAGGTGGAGCGGTTGCAGCCCGACAGTTGGGTCATGGGGCGGCCGGCAAACGACGCGCAAATTCAGGCGTTACGTTGCAACGCCCGGTTCTCCCGCGCATTCAAGGTGGGTGATGTGAATGCCGACTTACCTGGCCTGGCTGAAGACGATATTGCAGGTGCGCTGCGGTGGTCTGTCGGCGTTGTGGACCGGCTGGTAGTGCCAACCCAGGCTTTGGCTGAAGCGCTGCAAGGCTTCTGCGCCGATATTCGTGTCGTGCCGGATCGTCTGCACCCGGCCCGCTGGGGGGCGTTGGCCACTCGACGGCAGCCAGGTAGTCGCCCTCGTATAGGGTGGGTGGGTGAGCAGTTCGACGCCCGCGTTCAGCGCCTGATGCTGGAGATCGTTCAGGCCATGCGTGCTGATGTGGACTGGGTCTGTCTGGGTGAATGCCCGCCCCAGTTGCAGCCCTACCTGCGCGAGTTACATGGCCCGGTGCCCTACGATGACTACCCGCAAAAGCTCATGTCGCTGGGGCTCGACCTGGCGCTGGCACCTCTAGGCGATGGCTGGCTTGACGCGTGTCGCAGCAATGTGCGGCTTCTGGAATATGCCGCGTGCGGCTATCCGCTGGTTTGCAGTGACGTGTTGCCCTATCAAGGGTTGCCCGTGACCCGGGTCAGGAACACGGCCGGTGACTGGGTCAGTGCTATCCAGGCGCACCTTGCCGAGCCTGCTGCCAGCGCAAGGGGCGCGCAAGCACTGCGCGAGCAGGTGCTGGCACGGCACATGCTGGATGAAGGCTATGCACGCCAATGGCTTGACGCCTGGCTGCCAGGTTGAGGGCAGACCACACACTGAGAGCGAACAGTCAACCATTCCAACAGCCGCCGGGCACGTCCCAAGGCGGCGTGTACTGCCGGCATCAGCCGCACATAAAACACAGCATGCCTTGGGGTCAAATCGACCTGGCCCACGGCAACCAGGGGAGTATCCGGTGAAAACCATTAGTCAGCGTGACAAAGATCTGTTTGAAAACCTGTTCGTACTGGAGCTCGCCAACAATCATTGGGGCAAGCTGGAGCGCGGGCTGAAAATTGTCCGCGACCACGGAACGATCGCGCGTTACAACAACGTCAAGGCTGCCATCAAGCTGCAGTTTCGCGATGTCGATGAGTTCATTCATCCTGATTTCAAGGGTACCGCAGACCTTCGCTATGTGAAGAAGACCGAGGACACTCGCCTGACCAAGGCAGAGTTTGCCCGCATGGTGGAAGAAGTCCGCAACCTGAGCTGCATTCCCATGGCGACCCCATTCGACGAAGCCTCGGTCGACCTGTGCGTCGAATTCGACATGCCGATCATCAAGATCGCCAGTTCCGACATGAACGACTGGCCGCTTATCGAGAAAATCGCGTCCACCCGCCGGCCAACCATCATTTCCACGGGCGGCGCATCGGAAAAAGACCTGGACGATATCGTTCGCTACTTTGAAAAGCGTGATATCCCGCTGGCCATCAACCATTGTGTTTCGCTGTACCCCAGCGAGGACGACGAGCTGCAGCTCGACCAGATCGACTACCTGCGCAACCGTTACCCTGGGCATGTCATTGGCTTGTCTACCCATGAGTACCACGACTGGCACTCGTCCATGCTCATTTCCTACGGTAAAGGTGTACGTACCTGGGAAAGGCACATTGATATCCAATACCAAGGTGTGCCGGTTTCCAACTACTGCTCGCTCCCTGAGCAATGCGATACCTGGTACAAGGCCTTCCACAAGGCCAAGGAAATGTGCGGGGGTGTCAGCGGCACTCGACGCATCATTTCGCGTAAAGAAACCGAGTACCTCAATGCACTCGTGCGCGGTGCCTATGCACGTCGGGACCTGTCGCCGGGCTACGTGCTGAACCGGGACGAGTTCGAAAAGGACTTCTACCTTGCAATCCCGCTGCACAAAGGGCAGCTGTCCTGCCGGGAAGTGATGAACGGTGAAACGCTGCTGCAGCCGATCAAGGCAAACGAACGCCTGACCATCGACCACATTGACGGGCCTTACAGTGAAACCCCGGCACTGAAAGAACTGATCCTGGGCCGGGGGCTGTGATGATGGCGACAGTATCCCAGCAAATTGCGCAATGGCTGGTTCAGCAAGGGGTCGAACAGGTTTTCACCGTCACCGGCGGCGGTGCCATGTTCCTCAACCAGGCCTTGGGTGGCCATGAGCAGCTGCGTTGCACGTTCATGCACCACGAGCAGGCTTGTGCCATGGCCGCCGAAGGTTATGCGCGCATCACCGGCAAGCCGGCCGTGGTGATGTTGACGACCGGTCCGGGCTCTATCAACGCGCTCAACGGCGTGCATGGGGCGTTCACCGACTCCATCCCCATGATCGTGCTGTCCGGCCAGATCAAGCGCGAAACCTGTGTGTCTTTCCAGGATGTGCCAGGCCTGCGTCAGTTGGGTGACCAGGAGGGGCCGACCATCGCCATGGCCAGCCCGGTCTGCAAGTACGCGCAGATCGTGCGTTCGGAGCAGGATGTGGAGGTCATGCTGCCCAAGGCGTTCGCCGAAGCAGTAGGCGGTCGCCCCGGGCCTGTCTGGCTCGATATCCCACTGGATATCCAGCAATCCAAAGCACAGCTCGATATCCCCGCGCCATCGCTGATCCAGCCGCCTCGAGCCGAGGATTTGCGCGCCGCCTGCCGTGATATCGTCGGCAAGCTGTTGCAATCGCACCGCCCAGTGGTGCTGGGCGGCACTGGCGTGCGCCTTTCACGCACCGAGCAACGGCTGCTGGCGCTGGTGGAGCGCTACGGCATCCCCCTGGCGACCGCCTGGACCCATGATCTGATCGCGTCTGATCACCCATTGTTCGCCGGTCGCCCTGGCACTATCGGTACCCGTGCCGGCAACTTCTGCTTGCAGGCGGCTGACTTTGTGCTGGTGCTTGGGTCGCGTCTGAATGTGCGGCAGACCAGCTACAACTGGCAGGCATTCGCCAAGCACGCCTGGGTGGCTCAGGTCGATATCGACGCCGCTGAGCTGAACAAGCCCACCGTGCGCCCGGACTTCGGCGTTGCCGCCGACCTGGCAGACTTCCTCGATGTCTTCGAGCAAGAGCTGGCAAAGGCCACCCTGCAGAGTTTTGCGCCGTGGGTGCAATGGTGCCAGCACATCGGGCGTACCTATCCGGCATCGGCGGAGCACACGCAAAAAGCCGATGGGCCTTTGAACCCGTACCTGATGGTGCAGCGCATCTTTGCGCAGATGCGTGCGGATGACATCGTGGTGTGTGGCAATGCGTCAGCCTGCATCCTGCCATTCCAGATAGGCGCCTTGCAGAGGGATCAGCGCCTGTTCAGCAACTCGGGCTCCGCGTCGATGGGCTATGACCTGCCTGCGGCCATTGGTGCGGCGACGGCAGCCAAAGCGGAAGGTGCACGCCGGGTGATCTGTTTTGCCGGTGACGGCAGCCTGCAGATGAACATCCAGGAACTGCAAACGCTCAAGACCATCGGCGTCAATGTGATCGTGATTGTGCTCAACAATCGGGGTTACCTCTCGATCTGGCAAACACACGAAAACTTCTTTGGCCGGGTGATCGGCGCCACGCCTGAATCAGGCGTGGAATTCCCGAACTTCACTGCCGTGGCCAGCGCTTATGGCCTGCGCGCCGAAAGCATCGCTACACAGGGCGACCTGGCGCGGCTTGATGCACTTCTGGAAAGTGATGGCCCGATGTTGATCGACCTGCACGTCGACCCTCGGCAGGAGTTCGTGCCGCGTATCAAGTCGCGGGTCGATGCCAACGGGGCGTTCGTCACTCCGGAACTGGATGACATGCACCCGTTCCTCGAGCCGGAAACGATGGCGCAAATTCGGGCAGAAGCTGCAGCGCTGCGTTCCGTCCCCAACACCGATAAAGGTGGTATGTGATGGCTGAGAAGAAAAATCGCTTTCAAGACTTCATTGCTCTGCGTGACCGGGCAACTGATGTCGTACCTGCGCGCATCGACACAAAGCGGCCGTTGTGGATCTTCGGCGCGGGGAACTTCGGTCGTAGCCTGGCCGCCGCCGCACAGCAGCAAGGTATTGCTGTTGGCGGCTTTGTAGAGACATCGCCACGCATCGATTCGGCCCTAGGGTTGCCCGTATTGAACTGGCACGCACTGGCCCTTCAGGCGCCCGAAGCGCAACTTGCACTCGGTATTTTCAACCGCGATGCGCCTTACGATGAGTTGTTGTCGATCGTTGCCGAGGCAGGCTTTGCCAAGCCATTGATGCCTTGGGAGTTGTACGAACAGTTCGCTTCGGCCCTGGGGTGGCGGTTCTGGCTGAGCAGCCGTAGCTACCTGCTGGACGCCATGGAGCGTATCGGGCGCGTGGCAGACAAGCTGGCTGATGATGAAAGCCAGCAGCTTCTTTATCGGATGTGTGCATTCCGGCTCGGGTTAGACCTGGAGTACGCCAGCTTCCTGTCGGAGGAGGAACGGTACATCAATGCGCTGACGTTGCCGGCCTTGCAGGGGCGCGATATCACGTACGTCGATTGTGGTGCCTACGACGGTGACAGCTACGAAGAGTTGATTGCCTGGCCCGAAATTTCCTGCAACCGAGCGTTTCTACTTGAGCCTGACCCTGAAAACTTCGCTCGGTTGGTGCAGCGAGTGGGGGCTGAAGATACCCGCGCAATTTGTTTGCCATTGGCGGCCGCTGAGCATTACGGCATTCTCACTTTCAACGCTGGCCAGGGTGAGGCTTGCTCTATCAGCCAGCACGGTGGGGGCGTATCGATTGCTGCCGTCGCCTTGGATCAGATGCTGCCAAGCGCGCCGGTCGACCTGATCAAACTGGATGTCGAGGGCGCTGAAGCACAGGTGTTGCGTGGTGCTGAACAGATCATCCGGCGTTGCCGTCCGGTACTGATCGTGTCGCTGTACCATAACCCTCAGGATGTGTGGGAACTGCCGGAATTGCTGTTCGAGTTTTGCTCCGATTACCGGTTCCATATTCGGCAACACTGCCCGAACACGTTCGAGTCGGTATTGTACGCAGTGCCGAACTGATGAACCTGCTATTGACCGGCGGTACCGGCTTTTTTGGCAAGGCGCTGTTGCGCCACTGGCTGGAAATCGCCGATGCAGGTTTGCAGGTGCCATCGGTAACGGTATTGAGCCGGTCGCCAGAGGCGTTTCTGACCCGGCATCCTGAGTTTTCCGGCCTGGCGTGGCTGCATCTGCACTGTGGGGACATACTGCAGCCCGCGTCCTTTCCTGAAGCAGCAGGCTTCACGCATGTGTTGCACGCGGCAGCCGATTCGACTGCCGGCGCGCAGCTCACGCCATTGCAGCGCTATATCCAGATCGTCGATGGCACCCGTCATGTGCTGGATTATTCCGTCAGGCAACGTATCCCGCGCTTGTTGATGACCAGTTCCGGTGGCGTGTACGGCCCCCAGCCGCAGGGCATGGAGCAGATTCCCGAGGATTACCATGGCTTGCCCGACCCGTTGGAGCCTGCCCATGCCTATAGCGTTGCCAAGCGCTGCGCCGAGCATCTGGGCATTTTGTACCAGCAGCAGTTTGGCCTGGAGGTGGTCATCGCCCGCTGTTTCGCCTTCGTCGGCAGGGACCTGCCGCGCGATGTGCACTTCGCGATAGGCAATTTCATTCGCGACGCCCTTGAATCGAACGCCATACGCGTCAGCGGGGATGGAACGCCTGTGCGGTCTTACATGGACCAGCGTGACCTGGCTCACTGGCTGGATGTGATGCTGCGTCAAGGTCGCGCGGGCACTGCTTACAACGTCGGGTCGGATAAGGCGGTGACGATCGCTGAGCTCGCTCATCAGGTGCGTGACGTGCTGTCACCACAAAAACCTGTGCACATCGCAGCTGCACAGGCTGCCGTGGGGAGTTTCCGGAACCGGTATGTGCCGTGCATCGACAAGGCGCGCTCGGAGCTCGGGTTGCAGTTGCGTCATGGCTTGCAGCAGTCGATCAAGGACGCGGCGATTTAGAGGGCTGCCCGGTTGAACTGGCCGCGGCGCAATAACCCCATTTTTACCTGGACATGCTAGGTCTGACTTCATGATCAACGATGTGTTTCCCGCCAGTGCACGCGAACGCGTTGCTACCCGGTGCGTTTGCTGTGGGTCGGCGCAGTTGTCGCGGTCTCCTGCGGTGCTGATGCCTTTTGTGTCGCATCGGGCGCTTGGTTGGGCGCCTGCCGTCATCGACGACAGTTGGGGGTTGAACAGTATCCCTCAGGGAACGGCCTACTGCGTGTGCAATACCCTTCACTGCGCGCGGTGTGAGTTCCTGTTTCTGGATATCCGGTTTTCGGAACGGGAGATGCAGCGCCTCTATGACGGTTACTACGGCAAGGCTTATGAAGATTTGCGAGAACACTATGAGCCAGGCTTCAGGGAGCGCAACAAAGCACTGAGCGCGCCCAGCGAGCTGCTTGGCCTGACCCGTTCATACATTCTTCGGCATATCGCGCCCACGCAGGTTCTGGATTGGGGTGGAGGGGATGGCTCCAATACACCTTTCAAAGGGCAGGGCTATTCGACCGATATCTACGATATCGACAAAAAGCCCACCGTGCCCGGTACCAGCAGCGTGACCAAGGACGAGGTGCGAGGCCGCTCCTACGACTTGATCGTGTGCCGGCATGTGCTTGAGCATGTTCCTTATCCAACGGACACACTTGCGCAGATAAGCGCCTGCATGCACGACGATACGTTGTTGTACGTTGAGTTACCCCACGAGGTGTTGATGGTTGGCAACAATCAGGTTTCGGCTGAGAAAAAGCGGCACTGGCATGAACATATCAACTTCTTTTCGGTGGCAGCGCTTACCCATCTGTTCGCACTTGGCGGTTTCACCGTCCTGGATATTCAGTCAACCGCGTTTGCCAGCGATGCCAAGCTGGGTTCGGCAGGGCACCTGCTTCAGGCGGTTGTGAAAAAGGCACCTGGAGGCGCGTGACCTTAGGGGGATGAGGCGCTCGGGCTGCGTGAAAATCATGCAAAAGCGGCCCCGGCATTGCGGCATTTGCAGCTTTGGTCGTATAACCGTGACTTGGCAGTCGAAACGTGCATCTTTAATCTATCAAGTCAGCGGGCAGCTACGTCGATGGCCTGACGAGGCCAGTTTCAGGCCCGATCCCGCACTATCCGCCATGTCAACCGGGAAGCCACAATGATTGGCATTAAAAGCATCGCCAGTTACGTACCTGTGAATGGTGTAGACAACTACGCCCAAGGTGCGAAATTCGGCAAGGATCAAGAGTTCATTTTCGGCAAGATCGGTTCCACCTTCTTGCCGCGCAAGGATGCCAACCAGGAAACATCCGATCTTTGCGTCGAGGCAGCCAATGCATTGTTTGCCGCCAACCCGTCGCTGAATCCAGCTGCCATTGACGCAGTGATAGTGGTCACTCAGAACGGCGATGCCGAAGGTCTGCCGCATACCGCGGCGATTGTTCAGCACAAGCTCGGGCTTTCGACCGCCGTTGCGGCCTTCGATATTTCACTGGGCTGCTCGGGCTATGTCTACGGCTTGTATGCGATGAAGGGTTTCATGGAGGCCGCGGGCCTCAAAAACGGCCTGCTGATCACTGCCGACCCTTACTCGAAGATTGTCGACCCGGAAGATCGCAATACCACCATGCTGTTTGGTGACGCCGCCACCGCCACCTGGATGGGTGAGGACGCTGCCTGGCAATTGGGCAAGTCGTTGTTCGGCAGCGATGGCGCGGGTGCCGAGCACTTGCGTACCACCGATGGCAAGTTCTTCATGAATGGTCGCCAAGTCTATAACTTTGCCTTGGTCAAGGTGCCGGCGCACTTGCAACAGTTGCTTGAAGCCAGCTCACTGCAGGCCGACGACATCGATCTTTACTGCCTGCATCAGGGCAGCGCGGCGATCGTGGATGCCGTTTCGTCGCGCTTCGATGAAGGCGAGCACAAGCAGAAGTTCGTCAAGGATATGGTCGAAACGGGCAATACCGTGTCCTCGAGCATACCGCTGCTGCTGGAAAAGCACGTGCTTGGCTCCGGCTGCAAGCGCGTGGCGCTGAGTGGCTTCGGGGTGGGCTTGTCGTGGGGCTCGGCCATTATCGAACGCTGCGACTGACCGTTCGTCGCCTTCAACAACGCCGTCATCGTCTGACGGCGTTTTACTTTCTATCCTGCATCAAAATGGCGCCTGTAAATTGGCGTCAACTCCTTGATTTCATTGGGCTGGCACGGTGCCAGCAATTTTTTTTGAAATTGCGCTAAAGCAAGACGCCCTGACGACGATAACTATTACGAAGGTTCTCTGTGCCACCTCCGGCGAATTGCCAAGGCCGGAAGCCGTAGTACCCAATCCAACGAGGAATTCGTCATGGCTTTGACTGTAAACACCAACACCACCTCCCTGGGCGTTCAGAAGAACCTGAACCGGGCTTCCGATGCACTGGGCACCTCGATGACCCGTCTGTCTTCCGGCCTGAAAATCAACAGCGCCAAAGACGACGCTGCCGGCCTGCAGATCGCTACCCGCATGACTTCGCAGATCCGCGGCCAGACCATGGCGATCAAAAACGCCAACGACGCTATCTCCATCGCCCAGACTGCTGAAGGCGCGATGCAAGAGCAGACCAACATCCTGCAACGTATGCGTGAATTGGCTGTTCAGTCGCGAAACGACAACAACAGCGAAGCAGACCGTGATGCACTGGATAAAGAATTCCAGTCGATGCTCAAAGAGATCGACCGTATCGCCGGTTCGACCCAGCTGAACGGCAAGAACCTGCTGGACGGTAGCGCCAGCGACATGACCTTCCAGGTTGGCTCCAACACCGGCAGCGACAACCAGATCACCATCAGCCTGAGCGATGCCATGAACACCACTGGCGCGCTGAGCGGCCTGAGTGGCCAGAGCATCACCGGTGCTGACAGCGCCGCTGCCGAAGCGACCTTCACCGCCGCCCTGAGCGCTATTGATGACGCGCTGAACGCGATCAACAGCACCCGTGCCGATCTGGGTGCCGTTCAGAACCGTCTGACCAGCACCATCAACAACCTGCAGAACATCAACGAAAACGCCGAAGCCGCCCGTGGCCGTGTACAAGACACCGACTTCGCCGCCGAAACTGCTCAGCTGACCAAGCAGCAGACCCTGCAGCAAGCTTCCACTTCGATTCTGGCCCAGGCCAACCAACTGCCATCCGCCGTACTGAAGCTGCTTCAGTAATCGCTGATGGTGATCGGCGGGGGAGTGCATTCTAAGGCACTTCCCCGCCTTTTCGTTATGAGGTGGTAGACATGGACATGAGCGTCAAGCTGAATCTGTCCTACCCGGCATCCCGCCCCGCCGAACAGGCTGGCGAAAAACCGGTTGCTCGCGCTGAGGAGGCTTCGCGCGGCGGCAGTGACACGCTGGTACCCAATGCCATCAGTGCTGCCGAGCACAGCAATGATGCCGAAAAAGTGAAAAGCGCTGTTTCGGAAATTGAAAAGTTTCTCAGCGCCACCCGACGCAACCTGGAATTCTCCACGGACGAAGAATCCGGAAAGATCGTAGTTAAGGTCATCGCCAGTGAAACCGGCGAGTTGATCCGCCAGTTGCCTTCTGAAGAGGCATTGCGGATTGCGCATAACCTGAGCGATGTAAACAGTATTTTGTTCGACGCCAAGGTTTGATCGGCGGAGAATGTGCTAAAGCAGGAATCACGTCGGGCTTGCAGGAGCAGGCCCTGACGGTCAACAAAGAGGGATAACTGTATGGCGAGCACCCTGGTTTCCAGTATCGGTCAAGGTACGGGTCTGAATATCACCGAAATGGTCGCGGCGCTGGTCAATGCCGACACGGCGGCCAAGAAGGCGCAGATCACTCGGCAGACCAGCAACAATACCGCGATGATTTCCGGTGTGGGCTCGCTTCGCAGTGCCCTGACGGCGTTTCAGGACGCCATGGCAAAGCTGAACAGCTCCACCAGCCCCGCTTTCAATGCGTATGCCGCCAAGTCGGCCAATGAGTCGGTGGTCAAGGTGACGGCTGGCAATACGGCAGTGGCAGGCAGCTATGACATTGTGGTCAACAAGCTGGCGACCGGTTCGAAAGTGGCCAGTGCCCCGATTGCTGGTGGTGCGGCTGCAACGGTTACCGGGGGGACGCTGACCATTGAGCAGAATGGCAATACCTATGAGCTCGAAGTTGAAGATGGCGCCTCGTTGCAGTCCGTGCGCGACCAGATCAACAAAGAGCTGGCCGTTCAAGGCATCTCCGCCAACATCGTGAACGGCAAGGACGGTGCGCGGCTGGTGTTCAGTTCAACCACCACCGGTGCCGATACCGACCTCATGGTCAGTGGCGTCCCTGAGCTTGAGATCGACGGTACTCAGCAGATGTCGGATACCGGCGCCGGGTTCATTACCGCCATGGCGCAGGATGCCGAGCTGACCATCGACGGCCTGGTGGTCACCAACAAGAAGAACACCATTACCGACGCCATCAGTGGCATCACGCTGGAGTTGACGGGCGTCAGCGCCAGGTCGGGCGCCGACGGTGTGCCCACCAATGTCTCGGTGTCGCAGGACAATGATGGCCTGAGGAAGTCGGTTCAGTCGTTCGTCGATGCCTATAACACGTTGCAGAAAACCATTACTGCGCTGACAACGTCCACGCGTGATGAGGATGACAACCTGTCGCTCGGCCCGTTGAGCAACGACCCGACCACCCGTTCGCTGGTCAACGATATTCGCAAGGTGCTGTCGGAGGTTGGGGCGGGTGACCAGCTGACGACCCTGAGCCAGTTGGGTATCAACACCACGAAAGATGGCACCCTCGAGTTCAACTCGACCAAGTTCACCGCGGCGATGAACGACAAGAAGCTGGGCTCCGAAGTTCAGGAGTTGTTCACCGGTTCCAATGGGCTGATCGAGCGCATGAACAAGGCCATCGATCCGTACAACTCCACGGACGGCAGCTTGGCCACACGCAAGAGCAACCTGGATAAGGTGGCGAAGAACCTGGCAGACCAGCAGACTGCGCTGGATCGTCGCACCGAGGCTTTGACCGAGTCGCTGACCAAGAAGTGGGTGGCAATGGACACCGCCGTGGCCAAGCTGAATGCCCAGGCCGACCAGATCAAATCGGTTTTCGACGCTATCAACGCTCAGGCCAAGAACTCCTGATCGTTCTCGCCTTTTGCCATGTAAAAGCCCGGCAGCGACCCTTGTCGCTCCGGGCTTTTTGCGTTGGCACTAAAGTTTTTTGACGCTCAGGCGATACACAGGTACAAGCAACCTTTTTCGCTGCAACGAGGTAGATCCATGAACCCGATGTTGGCCCTTCGGCAATACCAGAAAGTCAACGGCGTGGCGCAGACGTCCGAAGCCAGTCCACACCGCCTGGTACAGATGCTTATGCAGGGCGGCCTGGATCGTATGGCCCAGGCCAAAGGTGCCATCGCGCGCAATGACATTGCGCAGCGAGGTATTCTGCTCGGCAAGGCCATCGACATCATCGGTGGGCTGCGTGAGGGGCTGGACCTGGAAAACCATGGTGACAACCTGGCTGAACTGGATAGCCTGTATATCTACATGAGTCGCCGCCTGACCGAAGCCAATCTCAAAGGCGACCCGACCATCATCGACGAGGTCGCGCGCCTGCTGATCACTGTAAAGGAAGGCTGGGACGCAATCGGCGACCAGTCGTCGGCCTCCTGATAAAGGAGCAAGACATGAGCGAAGTAATCACCCGAATCGAACAGACCCGCGACATGCTGTTGGCGGCGTTGGCCGACCGCGACTGGGAGGCGGTGGGGGAGTTGGACCTGGAATGCCGTTTGCGCATCGGTGACATGGTGTCCGAAGCCAAAGGAAATGAGGCGGACGTGAGTGCCAGTCTCGAGGAATTGCTGGTCGTTTACCGCCAACTAATCGAGGTTGCAAGTGGCGAGCGTCAATCCTTGGTCAATGAAATGACGAAAATCCGTCAGGCGAAGAACGCGGCAAAGGTATACCATTTGTTCACCTGACCACCGATGTTGCAAAAAGCCGTGCGCCATTAATTTGACTGATCGGTGTTTTTTGACTTTACTAGTGGCTGTTTTCGAATTTCAGACGTCCGAACACTGACCATTCAGTCGGAATGATGTCGAGCACGCCCCTGCAGGGCGCCGATATGACTAGGGAAGTTGCTATTGCATGTGGCGTGAAACCAAGATTCTGCTGATCGATGACGACAGCGCGCGCCGCCGCGACCTTGCGGTGGTGCTGAACTTCCTCGGCGAAGAAAACCTCGCATGTGCCAGCCATGACTGGCAGCAGGCGGTCGAGCCATTGTCCTCGAGCCGCGAAGTGCTGTGCGTGCTCATCGGCACCGTGAATGCTCCGGGCAATCTGCTTGGGCTGCTTAAGACAGTGGCTACCTGGGATGAGTTCCTTCCGGTTCTGCTTTTAGGTGAAATTTCTTCTGCCGAGCTGCCGGAAGACCTTCGCCGCCGGGTGCTTTCCAACCTGGAAATGCCGCCAAGCTACAGCCAGCTGCTGGATTCGCTGCACCGTGCTCAGGTTTACCGCGAAATGTACGACCAGGCGCGCGAGCGCGGTCGCCAGCGCGAGCCCAATCTGTTCCGTAGCCTGGTGGGCACCAGCCGTGCCATTCAGCACGTGCGGCAAATGATGCAGCAAGTGGCGGATACCGACGCCAGCGTGCTGATCCTGGGTGAGTCCGGCACCGGCAAGGAAGTGGTGGCGCGCAACCTGCACTACCATTCCAAGCGCCGTGAAGCGCCGTTCGTGCCGGTCAACTGTGGCGCGATCCCGGCCGAGCTGCTGGAGAGCGAACTGTTCGGCCACGAGAAGGGCGCCTTTACCGGGGCCATCACCAGCCGTGCCGGGCGTTTCGAGCTGGCCAACGGCGGTACCCTGTTCCTCGATGAAATCGGCGACATGCCGTTACCGATGCAGGTCAAGCTGCTGCGTGTGCTGCAGGAGCGTACCTTCGAGCGCGTGGGTAGCAACAAGACCCAAAGCATCGACGTGCGCATCATCGCTGCGACGCACAAGAACCTCGAAACCATGATCGAGGACGGCACCTTCCGCGAAGACCTGTACTACCGCCTGAACGTGTTCCCTATCGAAATGGCACCGTTGCGTGAGCGGGTGGAAGACATCCCGTTGCTGATGAACGAGCTGATTTCGCGCATGGAGCACGAGAAGCGCGGTTCCATTCGCTTCAATTCCGCCTCGATCATGTCGCTGTGTCGTCACGGCTGGCCGGGTAACGTGCGCGAGCTGGCCAACCTGGTCGAGCGCATGGCGATCATGCACCCGTACGGGGTCATTGGCGTGTCGGAACTGCCGAAGAAATTCCGCTATGTCGATGACGAAGACGAGCAGATGGTCGACAGCCTGCGCAGCGACCTGGAAGAGCGCGTGGCGATCAATGGCCACACACCCAACTTCAGCAATCACGCCATGCTGCCGCCCGAAGGCCTGGACCTCAAGGACTACCTGGGTAGCCTGGAGCAGGGCCTGATCCAGCAGGCGCTGGACGATGCCAACGGTATCGTTGCGCGCGCGGCTGAACGTTTGCGTATTCGCCGTACCACCCTGGTCGAGAAAATGCGCAAGTACGGCATGAGCCGCCAGGGTGGCGAGGAACAGGCCGAGGATTGACGCCTGGCGGTTGCCTGTGCCGGCTTCTTCGCGGGCACGCCCGCTCCCACAGGATCGATACACATCTTCAATTCGGTGATATCCCTGTGGAAGCGGGCGTGCCCGCGAAGAGGCCGGCATAAATCCCTATCTCCGGCACGGCTATTGCTACATCGCTGGCAACACACCGTTTTTATGACGGTCAGCCACGCGAGAGAGCACGATGCCCCAGGCCGCCCACGTATCCCGAGCCCCCGAACAGCAGGGGCAAACCCCGGTCGCGCAGGACAACGGCCAGGGTATCGCGCAGGCCTTCGCCCTGTTCAATCAGGTGTCCAGCCAACTGAGCCAGTCCTACAGCCTGCTCGAAGCCCGGGTCAGCGAGCTCAAGGGCGAGCTGGCCGTGGTCAGCGCCCAGCGCATTGACGAACTGAGTGAAAAGGAACGCCTGGCCAACCGCCTGCAGAACTTGCTGGATTTGCTGCCCGGCGGGGTGATCGTGATTGATGGCCAGGGCCTTGTGCGCGAAGCCAACCCGGCTGCTTGCGAGTTGCTCGGCGAGCCTCTGATCGGTCAATTGTGGCGTCAGGTAATCGCCCGTAGCTTTGCCCCGCGCAAGGACGACGGCCACGAAGTCTCGCTGCGCGACGGTCGCCGCCTGTCGATCGCCACCCGCTCACTGGATGCCGAGCCTGGCCAATTGGTGCTGCTCAACGACCTGACTGAAACCCGTCGCCTCCAGGACCAGCTGGCTCGCCACGAGCGGCTGTCGTCGTTGGGGCGCATGGTTGCCTCGCTGGCCCACCAGATCCGCACGCCGCTGTCGGCAGCCATGCTGTATGCCGGCCACCTGGCCGACAACGAGCAAGCGCTGAGCGCGCAAACCCGTCAGCGCTTCGCCGCGACCTTGAAGGAGCGCCTGCACGAACTGGAACACCAGGTGCGCGACATGCTGGTGTTTGCCCGTGGCGAGTTGCCGCTGGGGGATCGGGTGACCCCGAAAGCGCTGTTCCAGGCCCTGCAGCAGGCGGCCCAGGCGCATGTGCAGGGGCACGCCGTGCGCTGGCAGTGCGACAGTCATCTGGGTGAGCTGCTGTGCAACCGCGACACCCTGGTGGGCGCCTTGCTCAACCTGATTGAAAATGCCCTGCAGGCCAGCGATGGCCCGGCACGGCTGAAGGTGCACCTGTACCGCCGCGAACGAAGCTTGCACCTGTGCGTCAGCGATGCTGGCAGCGGCATCGATGCAGGCTTGCTCGGCCGTTTGGGCGAGCCGTTCCTTACCACCAAGGCCACCGGCACCGGCCTGGGCCTGGCCGTGGTCAAGGCGGTGGTGCGTGCGCACCAGGGCACGATCAACCTGCGCTCGAAAGTCGGCCGTGGTACCTGCGTACGGGTAGAGCTGCCGTTGATCGACGGGCAATTGGCGGAGGGGGTGTAATGGCAATCAAGGTGCTGCTGGTCGAGGATGACCGCGTATTGCGCCAGGCGCTGGGCGATACCCTGGAAATCGGCGGTTTCGCCTACCAGGCCGTGGGCAGTGCCGAAGAAGCGCTGGAGGCCGTAGTGGATGACGCGTTCAGCCTGGTGGTCAGTGACGTCAACATGCCCGGTATGGACGGGCACCAGTTGCTCAGCCAGCTGCGCCGCCAGCAGCCACAGTTGCCGGTACTGTTGATGACGGCGCACGCTGCCGTCGAGCGTGCGGTCGAGGCCATGCGCCAAGGCGCCGTCGACTACCTGGTCAAACCGTTCGAGCCCAAGGCGCTGCTCAGCCTCGTGGAGCGGCATGCCGCCGGGCGTGTGACCGGCGAAGAGGGGCCGGTGGCCTGCGAGCCGGCCAGCCGCCAATTGCTGGAACTGGCGGCCCGTGTGGCGCGCAGTGACTCGACCGTGCTGATTTCCGGCGAGTCCGGTACTGGCAAGGAAGTGCTGGCGCGCTACATTCACCAGCAGTCGCCGCGTGCGGCGCAGCCCTTCGTGGCGATCAACTGCGCGGCGATCCCCGATAACATGCTCGAGGCCACCCTGTTCGGCCACGAGAAGGGTGCCTTCACCGGCGCTATTGCGGCTCAGGCGGGCAAGTTCGAGCAGGCCGAAGGCGGCACCCTGCTGCTCGACGAAATCTCGGAAATGCCCATGGCCTTGCAGGCCAAGCTGCTGCGTGTGCTGCAGGAGCGCGAGGTGGAGCGGGTAGGCGGGCGCAAGCCGATCAGCCTGGACATTCGGGTGCTGGCCACCACCAACCGCGACCTGGCCGGCGAAGTGGCAGCCGGGCGCTTCCGCGAAGACCTGTACTACCGCCTGTCAGTGTTTCCGCTGGCCTGGCGCCCGCTGCGTGAGCGGCCGGGCGATATCCTGCAGCTGGCTGAGCGCTTGCTGGCGCGCCATGTGGCCAAGATGAAGCACACCCCGGTGCGCCTCTCGCCAGCGGCTCGGGCCTGCCTGCAAGCCTATGCCTGGCCGGGCAACGTGCGCGAACTGGACAACGCCCTGCAGCGGGCGTTGATTCTGCAGCAGGGTGGCGTGATCGAGGCGGCGGATTTTTGTCTGGCAGGCGCCATTCCATTGTCAGCTAGCACCGAGCCATCTCTCCAGGTGGTTGCTGATGCCGGCGGCTTGGGGGATGACATGCGTCGTCACGAGTACCAGATGATCATCGACACCCTGCGCGCCGAGCGCGGCCGCCGCAAAGAGGCGGCCGAACGCCTGGGGATCAGTCCACGTACGTTGCGCTACAAGCTGGCGCAGATGCGCGATGCCGGGTTTGACGTCGAGGCCAGTCTGTTCGGCTGACTGGCCAATCATCTGCAACTGGCGCGGACCTCTGTGGGGGCGGCCTTGCGTCGCGATAGGGTCGCAAAGCAGCCCCGGCGATCTTTGCGGCGGAGCTGAAGTCCTGGGGCCGCTCCGCGCCCCTATCGCGACGCAAGGCCGCTCCCACAGGAATTGTGTGATCCCTGGGAAATGAGTTGCGAAGGCTGGCACCTTTGTTGCTTTAGGTAGGTCATTCGCCGCATGACTGTCAAAAAAATGCGGCCGCAGGAGAGAGAAGGGTCATGAGCCAAGGTGTTGAATTCAATCGTCTGATGTTGGACATGCGGGCCATGCAGGCCGATGCCATGTCGCTGCCCAAGGTAACGGCCGCCCCCGAGCTGGCGCCAGGGCAAAGCACCTTCGCCGACATGCTCGGCCAGGCCATCGGCAAGGTGCATGAGACGCAGCAGGCCTCGACCCAACTGGCCAACGCGTTCGAAATCGGCAAAAGCGGCGTCGACCTGACTGACGTGATGATCGCTTCGCAAAAGGCCAGCGTGTCGATGCAAGCCATGACCCAGGTACGCAACAAGCTGGTCCAGGCGTACCAGGACATCATGCAGATGCCGGTTTGAGGACGGATGTAACCCATGGCTGAAGCAGTCGTCGAAAACGCCCCCGCCAAAGCTGGCTCGCCAGCGGCCAAGCCGCCGCTGTTTGGCATGGCGTTTCTGGAAAACATCTCGCAGATGCCCATGCTGCGCCAGATCGGCCTCATGGTCGGCCTGGCGGCCAGCGTGGCCATCGGCTTTGCCGTGGTGCTGTGGTCGCAACAACCCGATTACCGTCCGTTGTACGGCAGCCTGTCGGGCATGGACACCAAGCAGGTCATGGACACCCTGGCCGCTGCTGACATCCCCTATAACGTGGAGCCCAACTCGGGGGCCCTGCTGGTCAAGGCCGACGACCTCTCCCGTGCGCGCCTGAAACTGGCAGCCGCCGGCGTGGCGCCGAGCGACGGCAATGTCGGCTTCGAGCTGCTCGACAAGGAGCAGGGCCTGGGCACCAGCCAGTTCATGGAAGCTACCCGCTACCGCCGCAGCCTTGAAGGCGAACTGGCCCGTACCGTTTCCAGCCTCAACAACGTCAAAGCCGCGCGCGTGCACCTGGCCATCCCGAAAAGTTCGGTGTTCGTGCGTGATGAACGCAAGCCCAGCGCCTCGGTACTGGTCGAGCTGTACCCAGGCCGTGCACTGGAAGCCGGGCAGGTGATGGCCATCGTCAACCTGGTCGCCACCAGCGTGCCGGAACTGGACAAATCCCAGGTCACCGTCGTCGACCAGAAAGGCAACCTGCTGTCCGAACAGATTCAGGATTCCGCGCTGACCCAGGCCGGCAAGCAGTTCGACTACAGCCGCCGGGTGGAAGGCATGCTCACCCAGCGTGTGCACAACATTCTGCAGCCGGTGTTGGGCAACGACCGCTACAAGGCCGAAGTGTCCGCCGACCTCGACTTCAGCGCGGTCGAGTCCACCTCCGAACAGTTCAACCCCGACCAGCCGGCGTTGCGCAGCGAGCAGTCGGTCGACGAACAACGTGCCAGCAGCCAAGGCCCGCAAGGCGTGCCTGGCGCGCTGAGCAACCAGCCGCCAGGCGCCGCTTCTGCACCGCAGACCACTGGTGGCGCGGCTACCCCGGCTGCTGCCATTCAGCCTGGCCAACCGCTGGTGGATGCCAACGGCCAGCAGATCATGGACCCGGCCACCGGTCAGCCGATGCTCGCGCCGTACCCGTCAGACAAACGTCAGCAAAGCACCAAGAACTTCGAGCTGGACCGTTCCATCAGCCACACCCGCCAGCAGCAGGGGCGCATGACCCGCCTGTCGGTAGCGGTGGTGGTGGACGACCAGGTCAAGATCGACCCGGCCACTGGCGATACCACGCGGGCGCCATGGGGTGCCGAGGACCTGGCGCGCTTTACCCGCCTGGTGCAGGACGCAGTCGGCTTCGATGCCAGCCGTGGCGACAGCGTGACAGTGATCAACGTGCCGTTCGCCGCCGACCGTGGCGAGGAAATCGCCGATATCGCCTTCTACCAGCAGCCGTGGTTCTGGGATATCGTCAAACAGGTGCTGGGCGTGGTGTTCATCCTGGTGCTGGTGTTCGGCGTGCTGCGGCCAGTGCTGAACAACATTACCGGGGGCGGCAAGCAGGCTGCCCCGGACAGCGACATGGAGCTGGGCGGCATGATGGGGCTGGATGGCGAACTGGCCAACGACCGCGTCAGCCTGGGTGGCCCGACAAGCATTCTGCTGCCTAGCCCGAGCGAGGGTTACGAGGCACAGCTCAACGCAATCAAAGGCCTGGTGGCCGAAGACCCGGGCCGTGTGGCTCAGGTCGTGAAAGACTGGATCAACGCCGATGAGTGATAACCGAGCCGTTACCGCCAAGCTGAGCCGCGTCGACAAGGCGGCGATCCTCCTGCTCTCGCTGGGCGAGACCGATGCGGCCCAGGTGCTGCGGCACATGGGCCCGAAGGAAGTGCAGCGGGTGGGTGTGGCCATGGCGCAGATGGGCAATGTGCACCGTGACCAGGTTGAACAGGTGATGAGCGAGTTCGTCGACATCGTCGGCGACCAGACCAGCCTGGGCGTCGGTTCTGATGCGTACATCCGCAAGATGCTCAACCAGGCCCTGGGCGAGGACAAGGCCAACGGCCTGGTCGACCGCATCCTGCTCGGCGGCAATACCAGCGGCCTGGACAGCCTAAAGTGGATGGAGCCGCGTGCCGTGGCCGACGTGATCCGCTATGAGCACCCACAGATCCAGGCCATCGTGGTCGCCTACCTCGACCCGGACCAGGCCGGTGAAGTGCTGAGCAACTTCGACCACAAGGTGCGCCTGGACATCGTCCTGCGCGTGTCATCGCTGAACACCGTGCAACCCGCGGCGCTGAAGGAGCTGAACCAGATTCTCGAGAAGCAGTTCTCGGGCAACTCCAACGCCGCGCGTACCACCCTGGGTGGCATCAAGCGGGCGGCCGACATCATGAACTTCCTCGACAGCTCGGTGGAAGGCGCACTGATGGACGCGATCCGCGAAATCGACAGCGACCTGTCGGAGCAGATCGAAGACCTGATGTTCGTCTTCAACAACCTGGCCGACGTCGACGACCGGGGCATCCAGGCGCTGTTGCGCGAAGTGTCCTCCGACGTGTTGGTGGTGTCGCTCAAGGGCGCCGACGAGCGGGTCAAGGACAAGATCTTCAAGAACATGTCCAAACGTGCTTCGGAGTTGCTGCGCGACGATCTGGAGGCCAAAGGGCCGGTACGGGTCAGCGACGTGGAAACCGCGCAGAAAGAAATCCTCACCATTGCCCGGCGTATGGCCGAGGCCGGCGAGATCGTGCTTGGCGGCAAGGGCGCCGAGGAAATGATCTAAGGTATTCGCGATCCCATGGCCGACGCCGCCTTTTGTAGGCGCGGGTTTACCCGCGAAGGCGTCGGCCCTGGCAATCGAGGTTGTCGCTGCCGACGCATTCGCGGGTGAACCCGCTCCTACAAGGGACCGTGTCGGCCGAACATGGTTTGAGAACATGACAGCATGCCCACCAAAGAACACCACCCCAGCGACCTGATCCGCGCCCGCGACCTCGAGGGCGTGGACGTGTGGACGCTGCCCAGCTTCGACCCGGAACCGGAGCCTGCGCCCGAGCCAGAGCCGGAACCCGAGGTCATCGCGGAAGAAGTCGAGGAAGTGCCGCTGGAAGAAGTCCAGCCACTGACCCTGGAAGAGCTCGAAGCCATCCGTCAGGAGGCCTACAACGAGGGCTTCGCCACCGGGGAGCGCGAGGGCTTCCACAGCACTCAGCTCAAAGTCCGCCAGGAGGCCGAAGAGGCCCTGAAGGCCAAGCTGGACAGCCTCGAGCGGCTGATGGCCAACCTGATGGAGCCGATCGCCGAGCAGGATACGCAGATCGAGAAAAGCCTGGTGCACCTGATCGCGCACATGAGCCGTCAGGTGATTGGCCGCGAGCTGCGCAACGATTCCAGCCAGATCACTCAGGTGCTGCGCGAAGCGCTCAAGCTGCTGCCCATGGGCGCGGACAATATCCGCATCCACCTCAACCCGCAGGATTTCGAGCTGGCCAAGGCCCTGCGCGAACGCCATGAGGAGAACTGGCGGCTGCTGGAAGACAGCGCGCTGCTACCGGGTGGTTGCCGCATCGAGACGGCCCACAGCCGTATCGATGCCACCATGGAAACGCGTATCGAAAAAGCGGTGGCGCAGCTGTTCGACCAGTTGCACGACCATTCCCTGCACCCGGCGGCGCCAGACATGACGATAGACCTGGACGCGCCGGCCGAGCGTGCCGTGGACAGCCCAGATGCACCTTGAACGCACCAGTTTCGGCAAGCGCCTAGGCTCTTACGCTGAGGCCATCGCGCTGCCGGCCCAGCCCATCGTCGAAGGCCGCTTGCTGCGTATGGTTGGCCTCACCCTGGAAGCCGAAGGCCTGCGCGCAGCAGTCGGCAGCCGCTGTTTGGTGATCAACGATGACAGTTATCACCCGGTGCAGGTCGAAGCCGAAGTCATGGGCTTTGCCGGGCCCAAGGTGTTTCTGATGCCGGTGGGCAGTATCGTCGGCATCGCGCCGGGGGCCCGGGTAGTGCCGCTGGATGACGGCGGCCGCCTGCCCATGGGTATGAGCATGCTGGGCCGGGTGCTCGACGGCGCCGGCCGTGCGCTGGATGGCAAGGGCGGGATGAAGGCCGAGGACTGGGTGCCGATGGACGGCCCGGTGATCAACCCGCTCAACCGCGACCCTATCAGCAAGCCGTTGGATGTGGGCATTCGCAGTATCAACGGCCTGCTTACCGTCGGCCGTGGCCAGCGGCTAGGCCTGTTTGCCGGTACCGGGGTGGGTAAATCGGTGCTGCTGGGCATGATGACCCGTTTCACCGAGGCCGAAATCATCGTGGTCGGCCTGATCGGTGAGCGGGGGCGCGAGGTGAAGGAGTTCATCGAGCACATCCTCGGTGAGGAGGGCCTCAAGCGCTCGGTGGTGGTGGCTTCGCCGGCCGACGATGCGCCGCTGATGCGCCTGCGCGCCGCCATGTATTGCACACGCATTGCCGAGTACTTCCGCGACAAAGGCAAGAATGTGCTGTTGCTGATGGACTCGTTGACCCGTTTCGCCCAGGCCCAGCGGGAAATTGCCCTGGCCATCGGCGAGCCACCGGCCACCCGGGGTTACCCGCCCTCGGTGTTCGCCAAGCTGCCCAAGCTAGTGGAGCGGGCAGGCAATGGCGAACCTGGCGGTGGTTCGATCACTGCGTTCTATACCGTGCTGTCTGAAGGCGACGATCAGCAAGACCCGATCGCCGACTCGGCGCGGGGCGTGCTTGACGGCCACTTTGTGCTGTCGCGTCGGCTGGCTGAGGAGGGCCATTACCCGGCCATCGACATCGAAGCGTCGATCAGCCGGGTCATGCCCCAAGTGGTCGATGCCGACCACTTGCGCCAGGCGCAGAAGTTCAAGCAACTGTGGTCGCGTCTGTCGCAAAGCCGCGACCTGATCAGCGTGGGTGCCTATGTGGCCGGCGGTGATCCGGAGACCGACCTGGCCATTGCCTTGCAATCGAAGCTGGTTGAGTTCCTGCGCCAAGGCCTGGGCGAGAATGTGGGCATGGCGCAGAGCCGCGAACAGCTGGGGGCAATTTTCACGCCCCCGGCAGGTTGATAAGCCATGGCGCTGCCCGGACGTGCCGCGCGCCTGGCGCCGGTGGTGGACATGGCCGAAGAGGCCGAGCGCAAGGCGGCTCAGCGCCTTGGCCATTTCCAGCAGCAGGTGGCCACGGCCCAGGCCAAGCTGGCTGAGCTGGAGCGCTTTCGCGAGGATTACCAGTTGCAGTGGATCAACCGCGGCGGGCAAGGGGTCAATGGCAGCTGGCTGGTCAATTATCAGCGTTTTCTGGGGCAGCTGGAAACGGCCATGACCCAGCAGCGGCAAAGCCTGGTCTGGCACCAGAACAACCTCAATAATGCCCGTGGTGCCTGGCAGCAGGCCTATGCCCGGGTGGAAGGTTTGCGCAAGCTGGTACAGCGCTACCAGGACGAGGCCCGGCGCGCTGAAGACAAGCGCGAGCAGCGCTTGCTGGATGAGCTGTCGCAGCGCCTACCGCGGCAAAACCCTCTATAGGTGTTCGCCGCAGGCCTTGCAGCGGAATAATTGGCCCGAAACAAATGCGATGTCTTGCCCGCGAATGCGGTGGCGGCTGCGACGGTGTATGACCGGGTATATTGGCTGGCAGGTCCGGCCTATTCGCGGGTGAACCCGCTCCTACCACGGTATTGGGCGACACCACCGATTGATGTAGGAGCGGGTTTACCCGCGAAGAGGCCGTACAGGCCATCAAAGCCACGAGCCTGCATCCGCTTGCCACCCCCACCATCGCCTGCTAAACCTTAGAGCAGTTGCATCCGCCATCATCGAAGGAATCGCTAGCATGGCAGTCGAGACTGATTTTTCGCAGGACGGGAAAAAGCTGACCATCAAGATCAAGGGGCGCTTCGATTTCGGCAAGCATCAGGAGTTTCGCGACGCCTACGAACGCCAGCCCAGGCGCCCGGATTCGGTGGTCGTCGACCTGAAGGACACCACCTACCTCGACAGCTCCGCGCTGGGCATGCTGCTGTTGCTGCGCGACCACGCGGGCGGCGACGAGTCGGATGTGCGGGTAGTGCATGCCAGCTCCGACGTGCGCAAGATTCTCGCTATCTCCAATTTCGAAAAACTCTTCGATATCAGTTGAGCGCCGACATGCCGGCCGAACAGGCGTTGACCGTGCTGGTCGCCGAAGACAGTGCTGTCGATCGCCTTCTGCTTGCGCAGATCGTGCGCCGCCAGGGGCATCAGGTATTCACTGCGGAAAACGGCGAGCAGGCGGTAGCGCTGTACCTCGAGCGGCGCCCGCAACTGGTGCTGCTGGACGCCCTGATGCCGGTCATGGATGGCTTCGAGGCGGCGCGGCAGATCAAGGCATTGGCTGGCGAGGCGCTGGTGCCGATCATTTTCCTGACGTCGCTGAATGAAGAAGAAGGCCTGGTGCGTTGCCTGGAGGCGGGGGGCGATGATTTCATGGCCAAGCCCTACAGTGCGGTGATCCTCGCTGCCAAGATTCGCGCCATGGACCGTCTGCGTCGCTTGCAGGCAACGGTACTGGAACAGCGTGACCAGATCACCCGGCATCACCATCACCTGCTTAACGAGCAGCGGGTCGCCAAGGCGGTGTTCGACAAGGTGGCCCACTCGGGTTGCCTTTCTGCACCCAACATTCGCTACCTGCAATCGCCTTACGCGCTGTTCAATGGCGACCTGATGCTGGCGGCATTTACCCCGGCCGGCGACATGCGTGTGCTGCTTGGCGATTTCACCGGTCATGGCCTGCCGGCGGCGGTCGGCGCCATGCCGATGGCTGAGGTGTTCTACGGCATGACCGCCAAGGGCTACGGCATGGCGCAGATCCTGCGCGAGATGAATGCCAAGCTCAAGCGCATCCTGCCGGTGGACATGTTCTGCTGTGCGCTGCTGCTCAACCTCAGCATGCAGCGCGGCTCGGTGGAGGTATGGAATGGCGGTATGCCTGATGGCTATCGCCTGTCGGTGGATGGCCAAGTGCTGTCGGCACTGAGTTCGCGGCACCTGCCGCTGGGCATTCTGGCCGCTGAGCGCTTCGATGACAGCACAGAGGTGTTGCCGCTGGCACCGGGCGAGCGCCTGTTGCTGCTGTCAGACGGTGTGCTCGATACCGCCGACGACCAGGAGCGCCTGTTTGGCGTACAGCGCCTGCGAGCGGTGCTGGCCGACAACCGCGACCCTGTGCAGTTGTTCGATGAGCTGATGCTGGCCCTGGAGCGTTTTGGTGGGCAGCCACGCGATGACATCAGCTTGTGCGATATTCGCATGTTCACTGCCGAGGAGCGGGTGCCGGCACCGATGATCTACTCTGATAGTGGCCGCTCCAGCCCGCTGGACTGGTCGCTGAGCTTCGAAGTGCGTGGCGAAAGCCTTAAGCGCTTCAACCCTGTGCCTTACCTGGTGCAGTTGTTGCAAGAAATTCATGGCCTGCGCGCGCGTACCGGCAACTTGCACAGTGTGCTTAGCGAGTTGTATGCCAATGCGCTTGAGCATGGTGTGCTGGGCCTGGACTCACAGCTCAAGCGCGATGTGCAGGGCTTTACCGACTATTACCAGGAGCGCGCCCGGCGCCTGGGCTCGCTGACCGAAGGCTTTGTAAGCATCGATTTCAAGGTTGAACCGCATGGCGGCGGTGGGCGTCTGATGATCGAGGTGCGCGACAGCGGTGCCGGCTTCGACGTGCAGCAAGTGCTTGCGCGGCCTTCGCTGGATCAGGGGCTGAGCGGTCGCGGTCTGAATCTGGTGCGGCAGTTGGCCAGTGACGCGCGCTGGAGTGAAGGCGGGCGTTGCGCGCATGTGGAGTTCGTATGGTGAGCCACGGGTTGGCTCGGGCATAATCTGGCTTGATCAAGGAGTGAACAAGTGACTGACATGCATATTGACCACAAGGTACTCAGTGACCTGCGTGAGGTCATGGAAGATGGCTACCTGCAGTTGGTGCAGACTTTTCTCGACGACTCAGAGCGGCGTCTTGGCCAGCTGCACGCGGCCAAAAGCGCCGAGGAGCTTGGCGCGGCAGCCCACAGTTTCAAGGGCAGCAGCAGCAACATGGGCGCGGTGGCCTTGGCCAGCCTGTGCCAGCAGCTCGAAGAGCGCGCACGGCGGCCCCCGTTATATGGAATTGAAGACTTGATCAGCCGCATCGACATGGAATTCGTCGTGGTGCAGCACTTTTACCGCGGTGAGCAGCAACGTATTTCCGCAGGCTGATACGCGAGTTGGCGCGAGTCTTGCCTGTCTCTGCCCCGATGATTTTTGTTTCTGGCGCGGAGACCGCTCGATGCCTGTCGCACCCAACCCTTTGTTGCAAGCCAATGCCATTGCCAAGACCTCGCGTTCGGCCGCCGTGCAGGCGGACAAGCCGCTGCAGGCGCTGGGCGACAAGGGCGATGCCTTTGGCCAGGTGATGGCCAGGCAGGGCCGCGACAAGGTTACCGGGCAGGACGACAAGGTTGCTCAAGCCAAGCCCAAGGACAAACCTGATGCGGCAGCCGGCGGCAAGAAAGACCCGGCTGGCAAAGCTGCAGTTGCCGATGACGGCAACAAGTTGCCAAAAGAGGATTCGGCCCAGGCCGATACGGGTGTGCGTGATGCCAGCCTGGTGGCCGGTCAGGTCACTGATGCCCAGCCCGGCGCACAACTGATCCAGGCGCAGGCCGAGGCGGTGGCGCCCGTGCTGCAGGCGGCCACGGCGCAAACCCAGGTCGCCGCGGCACTGCCTGAAGAGCCGTCCGGCGAGGAGGCCTTCGATCCGGATGCTGACCCTCTGGCCAACCTGCCAACCCTGCGCTTCGCGCTGGAGCACAGTGCCCAGGCCAAGGGTGGCACCTCGGCACATGCCCTCGATGCTGCCCAGGCTCAGGGCGAGGAAGGGCAGGCGGCCGTCAATACCTTGGCGAATTTGGTCGAGAATGCCGATGGCGAAAGCACCGAATCCGGTGACAAGGCTTTTGGCAGCTTGCTTGAGGACGGCCTGAAAGACACCAAGAGTGCCAGCAGCGACACCCGCATCGATGATTTTGCCAACCGCCTGGCCAGCCTGACCCAGGCGGCCACGGCCAAGACCGCCAATGCCGTGCCGGCCAATGCGAACCCGCTGCATCAGCCATTGCCAATGAACCAGAACGCTTGGGCAGAAGGCCTGGTCAACCGGGTCATGTACCTGTCCAGCCAGAACCTCAAGTCGGCTGATATCCAGCTGGAGCCAGCAGAACTCGGTCGCCTCGACATTCGCGTCAATGTTGCGGCGGACCAGGCGACCCAGGTCACCTTCATCAGCGGCCACGCCGGCGTACGTGATGCCCTCGACAGCCAGGTGCACCGCCTGCGCGAACTGTTTGCCCAGCAGGGGTTGGCGCAGCCGGATGTCAACGTGGCTGACCAGTCGCGCGGGCAGCAACAACAGCAGGGGCAGGCGCAGGGCAGCAACTTTTCCGGGGTGGCGGCGCGCCGCTCCGAGCAGGGTGGGGTCGAGGCGGTCGATAGCGCCCGGCCTTTGGAGCAGCAGGTGGTTGTCGGCGACAGTGCGGTCGATTACTACGCCTGATAACGGTTGGCCTGGGCTGGCTTCTTCGCGGGCGAGCCCGCTCCAACAGGCGTTTCGTTGATTTCGAACCCTGTGCGGTAGCTGTGGGAGCGGGCGTGGCCGCGAAGCAGCCAGCACCGCAAAACCTGCTGGAATCCATCCCCTGCAAAATCTGGCATAACACTTGCTCAAGCCAAGCCATCCTCCCTTGAACCCCCCGATGGACGACGGATTATTGGCATGGCGAAGAGCGAAGCAGTCAAAGACCCCGCCACTAAAGGCAAACTCAAGCTGATCCTGCTGGCTGTCGTCGGCCTTTTGCTGGCGATCGGCCTTTCGGTGGGCGCTACCTGGTTCATCATGCACAAGAGCGAGCCGGCTCCGGCCGCCGAGGCCACGGCCAGCAACGTCAAGCCAGGGGCGATCTACGAGGCGCTGACCCCGGCCTTCGTGGTCAACTTCAACCAGAACGGCCGCCAGCGCTACATGCAGCTGAGCATCACTCTGCAGGCGCGTAACCAGGCCGACCTGGATGCCCTCAAGGTGCACATGCCGGTGATCCGCAACAACCTGGTGATGATGTTCTCCGGGCAAGGGTTCGACACCCTCGCCAGCAGCCCGGTAGGGCAGGAGATGCTGCGCCAGAAGGCCACCGCGGTGGTCCAGGAAGTGGCGCAGAAGGAAGTCGGCAAGCCGGTCATCGACCAGTTGCTGTTCACCAATTTCGTATTGCAGTAGGAGTCCGCAATGGCCGTACAGGACCTGCTGTCCCAGGATGAAATCGATGCCCTGTTGCACGGTGTCGACGACGGGCTGGTGCAGACCGAGAGTGCATCCGAGCCTGGCAGTATCAAAAGCTACGACCTGACCAGTCAGGACCGTATCGTGCGGGGTCGCATGCCGACCCTGGAAATGATCAACGAGCGCTTCGCCCGCTACACCCGTATCAGCATGTTCAACCTGCTACGCCGCTCCGCGGACGTGGCCGTGGGTGGCGTGCAGGTCATGAAGTTCGGCGAATACGTGCATTCGCTGTACGTGCCCACCAGCCTCAACCTGGTCAAGATCAAGCCGCTGCGCGGCACATCGCTGTTCATCCTCGACGCCAAGCTGGTGTTCAAGCTGGTGGACAACTTTTTTGGCGGCGATGGCCGCCACGCCAAGATCGAAGGGCGTGAGTTCACCCCGACCGAACTGCGTGTGGTGCGCATGGTGCTGGACCAGTGTTTCGTCGACCTCAAGGAAGCCTGGCAGGCGATCATGCCGGTCAGCTTCGAGTACATGAACTCCGAGGTCAACCCGGCCATGGCCAACATTGTCGGCCCCAGCGAGGCGGTGGTGGTGTCCACCTTCCACATCGAACTGGACGGCGGCGGCGGCGATCTGCACGTGACCATGCCGTACTCGATGATCGAGCCGGTGCGGGAAATGCTCGACGCCGGTTTCCAGTCGGACCTGGACGACCAGGACGAGCGCTGGGTCAAGGCCCTGCGCGAGGACGTGCTGGACGTGGCCGTGCCAATGACCGCCACGGTCGCCCGACGCCAGCTGAAGCTGCGCGACATCCTGCACATGCAGCCGGGTGACGTGATCCCGGTGGAACTGCCCGAGCACCTGGTGCTGCGCGCTAACGGGGTGCCAGCGTTCAAGGCGCGGCTGGGCTCGCACAAGGGCAACCTGGCCCTGCAGATCATTGACCCGATCGAACGCCGCTGACGGTGTGCCGGTCGCTTACAACGAATTGAATGCCTGTCGAGGAAATCATGGCTAACGAAAACGAGATCACCTCCCCAGAGGACCAGGCACTGGCCGATGAGTGGGCCGCAGCGTTGGAAGAAACCGGTTCTGCCGGCCAGGCCGACATCGATGCACTGCTGGGCGGGGACACCGGCAGCAGCGGCCCGGGCCGCCTGCCGATGGAAGAATTCGCCAGCTCGCCGAAGCCGAACGAAAATGTCAGCCTCGAAGGCCCGAACCTGGACGTGATCCTGGACATCCCGGTGAACATTTCCATGGAGGTGGGCAGCACCGAGATCAACATCCGCAACTTGCTGCAGCTCAACCAGGGCTCGGTGATCGAGCTCGACCGTCTGGCCGGCGAGCCGCTCGACGTGCTGGTCAACGGCACGCTGATCGCCCATGGCGAAGTGGTCGTGGTCAACGAAAAGTTCGGCATCCGCCTGACCGACGTGATCAGCCCCAGCGAACGTATCAAGAAGCTGCGCTGAGTGAAGGGCACGATGCGCGCCATCGCTGCGGCAGCGGTGCTTTTCGCCAGCCACGCCTGCCTGGCGGCGGCCTCGCCAGCGGCCACCCCGGTGGCTCAACCTGGCAGTCTCGGCGGGCAGTTGGCGCAGATGGTCTTGGGCCTGCTGCTGGTGGTGGGCCTGATCTTCTTCCTGGCCTGGCTGCTGCGGCGCCTGCAGAGCACCGCTGTGAAGGGTGGGCAGGTGATCGAGATTGTCGGCAGCCGTGCCATCGGCCCGCGTGACCGCCTGCTGCTGGTGCAGGTAGGCAAGGAGCAGATCCTGATAGGCCATACCCCCGGCACCATCGAGGCCCTGCATGTACTGGCCGAACCCGTGGAAGTACCGGCAAGCGTCCGTCAGGCGACGCCGGAGTTTGCCCAGCGGCTGATGGAGCTCATGGGCAAGGACCCTAAGGACAACAAGTGATGAGCGGCGCGCTGCGTACGTTGTTGACTCTGGCGCTGCTGCTGGCTGCGCCGCTGGCCCTGGCCGCCGACCCGCTGTCGATTCCGGCCATCACCCTGTCCAACACCCCGGACGGGCAACAGGAATATTCGGTCAGCCTGCAAATCCTGCTGATCATGACCGCGCTGAGCTTCATCCCGGCGTTCGTCATTCTGATGACCAGCTTTACCCGCATCATCATCGTGTTTTCGATTTTGCGCCAGGCCCTGGGCCTGCAGCAGACGCCCTCGAACCAGTTGCTCAACGGCATGGCGCTTTTCCTGACCATGTTCATCATGGCCCCGGTGTTCGAGCGAGTGAACCAGGATGCCCTGCAGCCGTACCTGAAGGAGCAGATGACTGCCCAGCAGGCGATCGACAAAGCCCAGGGCCCGCTCAAGGACTTCATGCTGGCGCAAACCCGGCAGAGCGACCTTGACTTGTTCATGCGCCTGTCCAAGCGCACCGACATCGCCGGCCCCGACCAGGTGCCGCTGACGATCCTGGTGCCGGCATTCGTCACGTCGGAGCTCAAGACCGCGTTCCAGATCGGGTTCATGATCTTCATCCCGTTCCTGATCATCGACATGGTCGTGGCCAGTGTGCTGATGGCCATGGGTATGATGATGCTGTCGCCGCTGATCATCTCGCTGCCGTTCAAGATCATGCTGTTCGTGCTGGTCGACGGCTGGGCGCTGATCATGGGCACCCTGGCCAGCAGTTTCGGCGGCGTCTGACGCCGTCAAGGAGAGCCGCCGATGACACCTGAAGTTGCTGTCGACCTGTTCCGTGACGCCCTGTGGCTGACCACCCTGCTGGTCGCCGTGCTGGTTGTGCCAAGCCTGTTGGTGGGTCTGGTGGTGGCGATGTTCCAGGCAGCCACGCAGATCAACGAGCAGACCCTGAGCTTTCTGCCGCGCCTGCTGGTGATGCTGATCACGCTGATCATTGCCGGGCCGTGGCTGGTGCAGAAGTTCATGGAGTACATCACCAGCCTATACACCAGCATCCCGCAGCTGATTGGTTGACGCGACAATGCTGGAACTGACCGATACGCAGATCGGCACCTGGGTCGCCACCTTCATCCTGCCGTTGTTCAGAGTAACGGCGGTGCTGATGACCATGCCGATTTTCGGTACCCGCATGTTGCCGGCGCGGGTGCGCCTCTACGTGGCAGTGGCGATTACTGTGGTGATCGTGCCTGCACTGCCACCGCTGCCTGAATTCGACCCGCTGAGCCTGCGCGGTTTGCTACTGTGCGCCGAGCAGATCATCGTTGGCGCGCTGTTTGGCCTGGCCTTGCAGTTGTTGTTCCAGGCTTTCGTGATTGCCGGGCAGATTGTTGCGGTGCAGATGGGCATGGCCTTCGCCTCGATGGTTGACCCCGCCAACGGGGTCAACGTCACGGTAATCAGCCAGTTCATGACCATGTTGGTGAGCGTGCTGTTCCTGTTGATGAACGGGCACCTGGTGGTGTTCGAGGTGCTGACCGAGAGCTTTACCACCTTGCCGGTGGGGAGTGCGCTGGTGGTCAATCACTTCTGGGAGCTGGCCGGACGCATGGGTTGGGTGTTCGGTGCTGGGCTTTTGTTGATCCTGCCGGTAATCGCTGCGCTGCTGGTTGTGAACATCGCCTTTGGCGTGATGACCCGTGCGGCACCGCAGTTGAATATCTTCTCGATCGGTTTCCCGTTGACCCTGGTCATGGGCATGGCCATTTTCTGGATCGGCCTGGCCGATATCCTCTCCCACTACCAGGCATTGGCCAGCGAAGCGCTGCAATGGTTGCGTGAATTGGCAAGGGCGCGCTGATCATGGCGGAAAGCGAGAGCGGTCAGGACAAGACAGAAGAGCCCACCGAGAAGCGCAAGCGCACTGCCCGCGAGAAGGGAGAGATCGCGCGCTCCAAAGAGTTGAACACCGTGGCGGTGACGTTGGCCGGCGCGGGTGGCTTGCTGGCGTTTGGTGGGCACCTGGCCGAGACCTTGCTTGCCATGATGCGCATGAATTTCAGCCTGACCCGCGACATCATCGTCGACGAGCGCGCCATGGGGGCCTTTCTTCTGGCTTCGGGCAAGATGGCCATCTGGGCGGTACAGCCGATACTGATCCTGTTGTTCGTGATCGCCTTTGTCGCACCCATCGCCCTGGGCGGTTTCCTGTTTTCCGGCAGCCTGTTGCAGCCGAAATTCAGCCGCATGAACCCGTTGTCGGGGATCAAGCGCATGTTCTCGATGAATGCCCTGACCGAGTTGTTGAAGGCGCTCGCCAAGTTTTTCGTGATTCTGGTAGTGGCGATAGTGGTGCTGGTCAACGACCGCCAGGCGTTGCTCTCCATTGCCAACGAGCCTTTGGATCAAGCGATCATACACAGTGTTCAGGTGGTTGGCTGGAGTGCGCTGTGGATGGCGGCAGGGTTGTTGCTGATTGCGGCGGCGGATGTACCATTCCAGCTGTGGCAGGCACACAGCAAGCTGAAGATGACCAAGCAGGAGGTGCGTGACGAGTACAAGGACTCCGAAGGCAAACCCGAGGTCAAACAGCGTATTCGCCAGCTGCAGCGCGAGGCTTCGCAGCGGCGCATGATGGCGGCGGTGCCTGATGCAGACGTGATCATCACCAACCCGACGCACTATGCGGTGGCCTTGCAATACGACCCGGAGAAGGGTGGGGTGGCGCCACTGTTGCTGGCCAAGGGGACCGACTTCATTGCCTTGAAGATCCGCGAGATTGGCGTGGAGCACAAGGTCCAGATTCTCGAGTCGCCAGCGCTGGCGCGGGCGATCTATTACTCCACCGAAATTGAGCAGGAAATCCCTGCTGGCCTGTACCTGGCGGTGGCCCAGGTGTTGGCATATGTGTTCCAGATTCGCCAATACCGATCCGGCAAAGGCAAGCGCCCAGAGCCGCTGAAAGACGACCTGCCGATCCCGCCGGACCTGCGCCGCGACAGTTGACCTTGTATCACGGCTTCTGGCCCTTTCGCGGGCGCGCCGGCTCCCATACGGTGGTGGACACCTGTCGGTGGTTGGGCGCAGGCCGTCGTGTAGGAGCGGGTTCACCCGCGAAAGGGCCGGTACCAGCCACATAAATCCCTCGCCGAGCAAAGTTGGAAAGCTTCTTGCAAAGCCACGCCCAGGCGCCCCCTGGGCGTCAAAGTTTTGCATCAAGAGGACTCGCGGTGGATCGCACTCAGTTAATCAGCAACGCCCGCAACAACCTGGCCGGGCTCGGCCGGGGCAACCTGGGGGTGCCGCTGTTGCTGCTGGTGATGTTGGCAATGATGATGTTGCCGATACCGCCGTTCCTGCTCGACGTGTTCTTCACCTTCAACATCGCCCTGTCGATCGTTGTGCTGCTGGTCTGTGTATACGCCCTGCGCCCCCTCGACTTCGCCGCGTTCCCGACCATCCTGCTGGTGGCCACGTTGTTGCGCCTGGCCCTGAACGTCGCGTCCACCCGTGTGGTCATGCTGCATGGCCAGGAGGGCCATGGCGCTGCCGGTAAAGTGATCCAGGCCTTCGGTGAGGTGGTGATCGGCGGTAACTACGTGGTCGGTGCCGTGGTGTTCGCCATCCTCATGATCATCAACTTCGTGGTGGTGACCAAGGGTGCCGGGCGTATCTCGGAAGTGAGTGCGCGTTTCACCCTCGACGCCATGCCCGGCAAGCAGATGGCCATCGACGCCGACCTCAATGCCGGCCTGATCGACCAGGCTCAGGCCAAGCACCGCCGTGCCGAGGTGGCGCAGGAGGCCGAGTTCTACGGTTCGATGGACGGTGCCAGCAAGTTCGTGCGCGGCGACGCCATCGCCGGCTTGCTGATCCTGTTCATCAACCTGATCGGTGGCATGCTCATCGGCATGCTGCAGCACAATATGTCGTTCAGCGAGGCCGGCAAGGTCTACGCCCTGCTGACCATTGGTGACGGTTTGGTGGCGCAATTGCCATCACTGCTGCTGTCCACCGCCGCCGCGATCATGGTCACCCGTGCTTCAGGCTCTGAAGACATGGGCAAGCTGATCAATCGGCAGATGTTCGATTCGCCCAAGGCGCTGGCGGTGTCGGCGGGGCTGATGATCGTCATGGGCCTGGTGCCGGGCATGCCGCACATTGCCTTCCTCAGCCTCGGCCTGATGGCGGCCGGCGGCGCCTACCTGGTGTGGAAGAAGCAGCAACAGGCCAAGGTCAAAGCCCAGCAAGAGGCGCAGCGTCAGCAGGACCTGCTGCCCTCGCCACAGCGTGCGCTGGAAACCAAGGAGCTGGGTTGGGACGACGTCACTCCCATCGACATGATCGGCCTGGAGGTCGGCTATCGGCTGATCCCGCTGGTCGATCGCAACCAGGGCGGCCAGTTGCTGGCGCGGATCAAGGGCGTGCGCAAGAAGCTGTCGCAGGACCTGGGCTTCCTGATGCCCACCGTGCACATTCGTGACAACCTCGACCTGCAACCCAGCGCCTATCGCCTGACCTTGATGGGGGTGATTCTGGCCGAGGCGGAGATCTACCCGGACCGCGAACTGGCGATCAACCCTGGGCAGGTGTTTGGCACCCTCAACGGTATTGCCGCGCGCGACCCTGCGTTTGGCCTGGAAGCGGTGTGGATCGACGTCGGCCAGCGCTCACAGGCGCAGTCGCTGGGTTACACCGTGGTCGATGCCAGCACCGTGGTGGCCACCCACCTCAACCAGATCCTGCAGAAACATTGCCACGAGCTGATCGGCCACGAAGAGGTTCAGCAACTGCTGCAGGTGCTTGCCAAGGCATCGCCTAAACTTGCAGAAGAGCTGGTGCCGGGTGTCATTTCCTTGTCGGGGCTGCTCAAGGTGCTGCAAGCCCTGTTGTCGGAACAGGTGCCAGTGCGCGATATTCGCAGTATTGCCGAGGCCATCGCGAACAACGCCGGCAAGAGTCAAGATACCGCCGCACTGGTGGCGGCGGTGCGCGTCGGATTGTGTCGCGCCATCGTGCAAAGCATTGTCGGCGTTGAGTCGGAGCTGCCAGTGATTACCCTGGAGCCAAGGTTGGAACAGATTTTGCTGAATAGTCTGCAAAGGGCCGGGCAAGGTCAGGAAGACGGTGTTCTTCTGGAACCTAGCATGGCCGAGAAGCTGCAACGTTCGCTGATCGAGGCGGCCCAGCGCCAGGAAATGCAGGGTCAGCCGGCCATCCTGCTGGTCGCCGGCCCGATCCGCGCCATGTTGTCGCGTTTCGGTCGCCTGGCTGTACCGAATTTGCATGTTCTGGCGTATCAGGAAATACCTGACAACAAGCAAGTCACCATCGTTGCCACCGTGGGCCCTAACGGCTGAGGTAGGGGATAATGCAAGTTAAGCGATTTTTCGCCGCCGATATGCGTCAGGCCATGAAACTGGTCCGTGACGAGCTGGGCGCCGATGCCGCAATCATTGGCAACCGCCGCATTGCCGGTGGTGTCGAGCTGACGGCCGCGCTGGACTACAAGCTGTCCGCCCTGGCCCCGCGTGTGCCCAACGCCGAGCTGGAAGAAGAGCTGCGCAAGACCCACACGCGCATTGCCACTGCCCAGGCCGAGCTGGACCAGCGTCAGGACAGCAGCGACAACAACCGCCAATTGTTCGCCGGGCAATCTTTGACCGCTGCCGAACCGTTGATCGAGCCGCACGTCGATGCCCCTGAGGCCGCTGCCGTACCGGCTGCTGCGCCGGTTGACCCGCGCCTGTTCGATGCCATGCGCTCGGAGCTGTCGGGCCTGCGCGAGCTGCTGGAAGTGCAACTCGGTTCGCTGGCCTGGAATCAGCTGCAGGGCAGCAAGCCGCAGCAGGCCAACCTTTGGCGCCGCCTGCAGCGCATCGGCCTGTCCGGGCCGATCGCCCGCGAGCTGCTGGACCTGACCGCCGAGATCGAGGAACCGCGCCAGGCTTGGCGCATGCTGCTGGCTCACTTGGCGCGGATGATCGAAGTACCTGAAATCGAGCCGATCGAAGAGGGCGGGGTGATCGCCATGGTCGGCCCGGCGGGTATGGGCAAGACCACCACCCTGGCCAAGCTGGCCGCGCGCTACGTGCTCAAGTACGGCGCGCAGAACCTGGCGCTGGTGAGCATGGACAGCTTCCGTATCGGCGCCCAGGAGCAGCTCAAGACCCTGGGCCGCATCCTCAACGTGCCGGTGACTTACGTCGACCCGGGCCAGTCGCTGGCAGCAGCGCTGGAGCCACTGCTGCGCAAGCGCGTGGTGCTGATCGATACTGCCGGCCTGCAAGCCAGCGACCCTGCGCTGCGCATGCAGCTGGAAACCTTGGCCGGGCGTGGCATTGCCGCGAAGAACTACCTGGTGCTGGCCACCACCAGCCAGAAGCAGGTGCTGACCGCCGCCTACCACAGCTACAAGCGCTGTGGCCTGGCCGGCTGCATCCTGACCAAACTCGATGAAACGGCAAGCCTTGGCGATGTGTTGAGCCTTGCCATCAGTCATGAACTGCCAGTGGCCTATCTTACCGATGGCCCACGCATTCCTGACGACCTGCACCTGCCAAGGGGCCACCAGTTGGTCACGCGGGCGGTGAATGTGCAGCAGCAGGACGAGCCCAGCGAAGAGGCCATGGCCGACATGTTCGCTGATCTCTATCACAACCCACGGCGAGCGGGTTGACCATGAAGCGTGTGCAAAGTCGCTATGCCAAGGGGCACGCAGAATTGCCCTACGTGTGGCCTGAGTCCCAGCGAGACAAGGTAAAGAACAGACATGGGTAGCATGCATCCCGTACAGGTGATCGCCGTGACCGGTGGCAAAGGTGGCGTCGGCAAGACTAACGTTTCAGTGAACTTGTCCCTGGCGCTGGCCGAGCTTGGCCGCAGGGTCATGCTGCTGGACGCCGACCTGGGCCTGGCCAATGTCGACGTGTTGCTGGGCCTTACCCCCAAACGTACCCTCGCCGATGTGATTGAAGGGCGTTGCGAGCTGCGTGACGTGATGCTGCAGGGCCCCGGCGGTGTGCGCATCGTACCGGCAGCCTCGGGTACCCAGAGCATGGTGCATCTGGCCCCGGCCCAGCATGCCGGGCTGATCCAGGCGTTCAGCGAAATCGGCGACAACCTCGATGTGTTGGTGATCGATACCGCTGCGGGTATCGGTGACTCGGTGGTCAGCTTCGTTCGCGCCGCCCAGGAAGTGCTGCTGGTGGTGTGTGATGAACCTACCTCGATTACCGACGCCTACGCGTTGATCAAGCTGCTCAATCGCGACTATGGCATGAACCGTTTCCGTGTGTTGGCCAACATGGCGCAGAGCCCGCAGGAAGGGCGCAACCTGTTTGCCAAGCTGACCAAGGTCACCGACCGCTTCCTTGACGTTGCCCTGCAGTACGTGGGTGCCGTGCCGTACGACGAGTGCGTGCGCAAGGCGGTGCAGAAGCAGCGTGCCGTCTACGAAGCCTTCCCTCGCTCCAAGTGCGCGCTGGCCTTCAAGGCGATTGCCCAGAAGGTCGACAGCTGGCCGCTGCCGGCCAATCCGCGCGGCCATCTGGAGTTCTTTGTCGAGCGCTTGGTGCAACCCACCAGCGCGGGACCCGTACTATGAACGCCAGTGGCTTCAAGATGTACAGCCGGGCGGCGAAGGACGCCCAGTACGAGCTGATCGAACGCTACGCCCCGCTGGTCAAGCGCATCGCGTACCACCTGTTGGCGCGGTTGCCGGCCAATGTGCAAGTCGAGGACCTGATCCAGGCCGGCATGATCGGCCTGCTGGAAGTGGCCAACAAATACGACGCCAGCAAGGGCGCCAGCTTTGAGACCTACGCCGGCATCCGCATCCGCGGGGCCATGCTGGACGAAGTGCGCAAAGGCGATTGGGCACCGCGTTCGGTACACCGCAACACCCGTATGGTCAGTGATGCCATGCGTGCAGTTGAGGCCAGAACAGGCCGTGACGCTAAAGATCATGAAGTTGCTGCCGAACTCCAATTGAGTCTCGATGATTACTACGGGATCTTGAACGATACCCTGGGCAGCCGCCTGTTCAGCTTTGACGACCTGTTGCAGGACGGCGAGCACGAAGGGCTGCATGAGGATGGCGCCAGTGGCCAGGTCGAACCTGCGCGCGGCCTGGAGGAGGAGCGCTTCCAGGCTGCCCTGACCGAGGCTATCGCCAACCTGCCGGAGCGTGAGCGCCTGGTGCTGGCGCTGTACTACGACGAAGAGCTGAACCTCAAGGAAATCGGTGAGGTGCTGGGTGTCAGCGAGTCGCGGGTCAGCCAGTTGCACAGCCAATGTGCCGCGCGCCTGCGCAGCCGCCTGGGGGAATGGCGGGTGCGTTGAGCCCACTGTCGTTGCAGTCGTTTTCCACGTTGTACCGAATTGAATGAGTGCGTGCTCGGTAGGCCGAGCGCGTTTGAGACTGCTTGGAGGTCTAATTGGACAAGAACATGAAAATCCTCATCGTTGACGACTTTTCGACGATGCGGCGGATCATCAAGAACCTGTTGCGTGACCTGGGTTTCACCAACACCGACGAAGCCGATGACGGCACCACGGCGTTGCCGATGCTGGAAAACGGTCACTACGACTTCCTGGTGACCGACTGGAACATGCCGGGCATGTCCGGCATCGACCTGCTGCGTAAAGTGCGTGCCAGCGACAAGCTGAAAAGCATGCCGGTCTTGATGGTGACCGCTGAAGCCAAGCGCGACCAGATCATTGAAGCGGCACAGGCCGGCGTCAATGGTTACGTGGTCAAACCGTTCACCGCTCAGGTGCTCAAAGAGAAGATCGAGAAGATCTTCGAACGCGTCAACGGCTGAGTCACGTCAGGGGGGCGCGTCATGGATTCATCACAAACGTCTTTGGGCGAGTTCGAGTCGACCCTGAAGAAGCATGCCCAGGAGTTGGTCGAAAGCCTGGAGCGGGGCCGTTTCGGCGAGGCGGTGCAGTTGATTCACGAACTGAACCAGACCCGCGACCGCGGCCTGTACCAGGAAGTCGGCAAGCTGACTCGCGAGCTGCACAGTGCCATCGTCAGTTTCCAGATCGACCCCACCATGCCGCAGGCAGAAGAGGTGTCGCAAATTACCGACGCCACCGAGCGCCTGTCGTATGTGGTCAAGCTGACCGAGGGCGCGGCCAACCGCACCATGGACCTGGTCGAGGAAAGCACACCGGTGCTCAATGAGCTGGCCAGCGAGGCCAAGGCCCTGAGCACCGACTGGCAGCGCTTTATGCGCCGCGAAGTGGCTGCGCCGGAATTCCGTGATCTGGTCAAGCGCGTCGACAGTTTCCTGACGCACAGCGCCGAGGGTAACCGCAAGGTTTCCGGGCACCTCAATGACATTTTGCTGGCCCAGGACTATCAGGACCTGACCGGCCAGGTGATCAAGCGCGTCACCGCACTGGTGACCGAGGTGGAAAGCAACCTGCTCAAGCTGGTGCTGATGGCCAGCCAGGTCGACCGCTTTGCCGGTATAAAACATGACCACGATCAATTGCGTGCAGAAAAAGATCGAGAAAAACATCCGACTCGGGGTGAAGGTCCGCAGATTCATGCCGATAAGCGTGAAGACGTCGTGTCCGGTCAGGACGATGTCGATGATCTGCTGTCCAGCCTTGGTTTTTAAGGAGCACGTTTGATGAGCTTCGGCGCCGATGAAGAAATCCTCCAGGATTTCCTGGTAGAAGCCGGCGAAATACTTGAGCAATTGTCCGAGCAACTGGTCGAGCTGGAAAGCCGACCTGACGATGCCGACCTGCTCAATGCGATCTTTCGCGGTTTCCACACTGTAAAAGGGGGCGCCGGCTTCCTCCAGCTGAACGAGCTGGTGGAGTGCTGCCATATCGCCGAGAACGTGTTCGACGTCCTGCGCAAAGGTGAGCGCCGGGTCGATGCGGAACTGATGGATGTGGTGCTCGAGGCACTGGATACGGTCAACAGCATGTTTGGCCAGGTGCGCGAGCGTGCCGAAGTGACACCGGCCACCCCTGCACTGCTGGCAGCGTTGTCGCGCCTGGCCGAACCTGGCGCAGCCGAAACTGTTGCAGCGCCTGCACCGGCACCGGTTGCCGACGTGTCGGTTGCCGCGCCGGCCGAGGCCGAGGAGCAACACCAGGACATCACTGACAGCGAATTCGAGCAGTTGCTCGATTCGCTCGATGCGGTCAAGGCGCAAGCGGCGGCCGACGAGCAGATGCAGGGCGAGACTGTCAGCGGTGCGGGTGATGAAATCACCGACGCCGAGTTCGAATCACTGCTCGACCAGTTGCACGGCAAGGGCCAGTTCAATGCCGAGGTTGCCGCGCCGCCGGTGGCCGTCAGCAGCGAAGCGGTCAGTGATGAGATCACCGACGCCGAATTCGAATCGCTGCTCGACCAGCTGCATGGCAAGGGCACCTTCCAGGCTGGCGCCTTGCCAGCCGCCCAGGCACCAGCGCCTGCCGCACCCGACAACAGTGCCGCCAGCGATGAAATCAGCGAGCACGAGTTCGAAGCCCTGCTGGACCAGTTGCACGGCAAGGGCAAGTTCGGTGGCGATGTTGCCGCTGTAGAGGCCCCGGCTGCTGTCCAGGCGCAAGCGCCGGCTGCCGCCAAGGCCGAAAGCCCGCCGGTGGCCAAGCCCGCTGCCGCGCCAGCGCCTTCGCCGGCCAGCAAACCTGCCGCGGCGCCTCGCGCGCCGGCCCCGGCCGCCGAAAAGCATGCCGCCAGCGAAGCGGAAACCACGGTACGCGTCGATACCGCGCGCCTGGACGAGATCATGAACATGGTCGGCGAACTGGTGCTGGTGCGTAACCGCCTGGTGCGCCTGGGCCTGAACAGCGGCGACGAGGCCATGTCCAAGGCCGTGTCCAACCTTGACGTGGTCACCGCCGACCTGCAGACCGCGGTGATGAAAACCCGTATGCAGCCGATCAAGAAAGTCTTCGGCCGCTTCCCGCGCCTGGTCCGCGACCTGGCGCGCCAGTTGAAGAAAGAGATCAATCTGGAGCTGGTCGGCGAAGAGACCGACCTTGACAAGAACCTCGTAGAAGCCTTGGCCGACCCGCTGGTGCACTTGGTGCGCAATGCGGTCGACCACGGTATCGAGATGCCCGAGGAGCGTGAAACGTCTGGCAAGGCACGTACCGGCCGCGTAGTGCTGTCGGCCGAACAGGAAGGCGACCACATCCTGCTGTCGATCTCGGACGACGGCAAGGGCATGGACCCGAACATCCTGCGCGCCAAGGCCGTGGAAAAGGGCCTGATGGACAAGGACGCCGCCGAGCGCCTGAGCGAGTCGGACTGCTACAACCTGATCTTCGCCCCTGGCTTCTCGACCAAGACCGAGATTTCCGATGTGTCCGGGCGTGGCGTGGGCATGGACGTGGTGAAAACCAAGATCTCCCAGCTCAACGGCTCGATCAACATTTTCTCGGCCAAGGGCCAAGGCTCCAAAATCGTCATCAAGGTGCCGCTGACCCTGGCGATCATGCCCACCCTGATGGTGATGTTGGGCAACCAGGCGTTCGCCTTCCCGCTGGTCAACGTCAACGAGATCTTCCACCTCGACCTGTCGCGCACCAACGTGGTGGACGGCCAGGAAGTGGTGATCGTGCGCGACAAGGCGCTGCCGCTGTTCTACCTCAAGCGCTGGCTGGTCCAGGGCCAGGTGCACGAAGAGCAGCACGAGGGCCACGTGGTCATTCTGTCGGTCGGCACCCAGCGCATCGGTTTTGTCGTTGACCAACTGGTGGGCCAGGAAGAAGTGGTCATCAAGCCGCTGGGCAAGATGCTGCAAGGCACCCCGGGCATGTCCGGGGCCACCATTACCGGCGACGGTCGCATCGCGTTGATTCTCGACGTCCCGAGCATGCTCAAGCGTTACGCCGCGCGGCGTATTTGATTTCGGTGGCGCGCCCTGGCGGGTTGCGCCGCCTAATGGAGTGTTTATGGCAGTCAAGGTCCTGGTGGTGGATGATTCTGGTTTCTTCCGCCGCCGTGTCTCGGAAATCCTCTCGGCGGATCCAACGATCCAGGTAGTGGGTACCGCGACCAACGGCAAGGAAGCAATCGACCAGGCGCTGGCGCTCAAGCCCGATGTGATCACCATGGACTACGAAATGCCCATGATGGATGGCATTACCGCCGTGCGGCACATCATGCAGCGCTGCCCGACGCCCGTATTGATGTTCTCGTCGCTGACCCATGAAGGCGCCCGCGTCACCCTTGACGCGCTGGATGCCGGCGCAGTGGACTACCTGCCGAAAAACTTCGAGGACATCTCGCGCAACCCTGACAAGGTCAAGCAGTTGCTGTGCGAGAAGGTGCACACCATTTCGCGCAGCAACCGCAGGATCGGCAGCTATGCCAGAACGGCGCCGGTCGCCACTCCAGCGCCGGCCAGCACCTTCGCCAGCCAGGCGCAGACGCGCCCGGCAGCGCCTGCCCGTGCAGCGGCCCCGACACCGGCGGCCTCGCAGTCGCCGGCACCCAAGCGCAAACCCTACAAACTGGTGGCCATCGGTACCTCCACGGGGGGGCCGGTGGCGCTGCAGCGGGTACTGACCCAGCTGCCGGCCAATTTCCCGGCGCCGATCGTGTTGATCCAGCACATGCCGGCGGCGTTCACCAAAGCGTTTGCCGAACGCCTGGACAAGCTGTGCCGCATCAGCGTCAAGGAAGCCGAAGACGGCGACATGCTGCGCCCGGGCCTGGCCCTGCTGGCCCCCGGTGGCAAGCAGATGATGATCGATGGCCGTGGCACGGTGAAGATCCTGCCCGGCGACGAGCGCCTGAACTACAAACCGTGCGTGGACATCACCTTCGGGTCGGCGGCCAAGTCGTACGGCGACAAGGTGTTGTCGGTGGTGCTCACCGGCATGGGCGCCGATGGCCGCGAGGGCGCGCGCCTGCTCAAGCAGGGGGGCAGCACGGTGTGGGCCCAGGATGAAGCCAGCTGCGTGATTTATGGCATGCCCATGGCCATCGTCAAGGCCAACCTGGCGGATGCCGTGTACAGCCTTGACGAAATCGGCAAGCACCTGGTGGAGGCGTGCATCTGATGGACGTCCTTAGCCTGATCGGTCTGATCCTGGCTTTCGTTGCCATCGTCGGTGGCAACTTCCTTGAAGGCGGTCATGTCGGTGCTCTGGTCAATGGCCCGGCGGCTCTGATCGTGCTGGGAGGCACCCTGGCGGCGGCGTTGTTGCAGTCGCCGCTGTCGTCGTTCAAGCGTGCCTTGCAGATTTTGCGTTGGATCCTGTTTCCACCGCGGGTCGATCTGGCGGGCGGCATCGACCGAGTGGTGAACTGGAGCCTGACCGCTCGCAAAGAAGGCCTGCTGGGCCTGGAAGGGGTAGCGGACAGCGAGCCCGACCCCTATGCGCGCAAGGGCCTGCAACTGCTGGTGGATGGCGCCGAGCCGGAAGCAATCCGCAGCATCCTTGAGGTCGACTTCCTTACCCAGGAAGGCCGTGACATCCAGGCAGCCAAGGTATTCGAAAGCATGGGCGGCTATGCGCCGACCATCGGCATCATCGGGGCGGTCATGGGCCTTATCCATGTGATGGGCAATCTGGCCGACCCGTCGCAACTGGGCAATGGCATTGCCGTGGCCTTTGTCGCCACCATTTACGGTGTGGCCAGTGCCAACCTTGTGCTATTGCCGGTCGCCAGCAAGCTCAAGGCCATCGTCATGCGCCAGTCGCGCTACCGTGAAATGCTGCTCGAAGGCCTGCTGTCGATTGCCGAAGGTGAAAACCCGCGCTCGATCGAGCTGAAGCTGCAAGGCTTCATGGAGTAACCCATGCGTCGCCGTCGTCATACCGAGGAACACGAAAACCACGAGCGCTGGCTGGTGTCGTACGCCGACTTCATCACGTTGCTGTTCGCCTTCTTCGTGGTGATGTATTCCATTTCCTCGATCAACGAGGGTAAGTACAAGGTTATTTCCCAGGCCTTGCTTGGGGTATTCAACGACCCCGAGCGCAGCATGAAGCCGATCCCGATTGGCGATGAGCAGCCGCTGAGCGTGCGCCCGGCCGAACCGCTGGTCAAAGACAGCGAGCAGACCGAAGCGGGCCTGGCGGCGACCAATGTCGACCCGTTGAAAACCATCAGCGATGACGTGCGCGATGCCTTCGGCGACCTGATCAACAGCGACCAGATGACCGTGCGCGGCAACGAGCTGTGGATCGAGATCGAGCTCAACTCGTCGCTGCTGTTTGGCAGTGGTGACGCGATGCCCAGTGACAAGGCGTTTGCGATCATCGAGAAGGTGGCCAACATCCTCAAGCCGTTCGCCAACCCGGTGCACGTCGAAGGCTTCACCGACAACCTGCCGATCCGCACCGCTCAGTACCCCACCAACTGGGAGTTGTCCTCGGCGCGCGCGGCCAGCATCGTGCGCCTGCTGGCCATGGAGGGCGTCAACCCGGCACGCATGGCTTCGGTGGGCTACGGCGAGTACCAGCCGGTGGCCAGCAACGATACCGCCGAAGGGCGCGCACGCAACCGCCGGGTGGTGCTGGTGATTTCCCGTAATCTGGAAGTGCGCCGCAGCCTGACAGGCTCGGGCAGCGCCAATGCCACACCGGATGCCGCATTGCGCCGGGCTGGCACACAAAGTGCACCGGCAATACAAGCAACGGTAGCGAGGCCGTGATACGTCAATTCCCCGTCGCTGATACGAACACGATTTTGAATGTGCCGCCGCCCCCTGTGGGAGCGGGCATGCCCGCGAAGCCAGCGACTCGGTGAATGGCACCGGCTACGCCGGTGTTCGCGGGCTTGCCCGCTCCCCCAGAGGAGAGTGCGAGCTTTGAAGTTTTGCGCATGACGGTTGTTTCTACAGTGTCCCTGCCAAATCAATAGATAGAGTTTGCTTGATGAGAGTCTGGGCAGTAGCCAATCAAAAAGGTGGTGTCGGCAAGACCACCACTACCATTGCCCTGGCCGGCCTGCTGGCCGAGGCCGGCAAGCGCGTGGTCGTCGTCGACCTCGACCCGCACGGCTCGATGACCAGCTACTTCGGGCACAACCCGGATGCCCTGGAACACAGCTGCTACGACCTGTTCCTGCACAAGGGCACGGTGCCCGAAGGCTTGCCCGGGCAACTGCTGCTGCCCACCAGCGATGAGCGCATTTCGCTGCTGCCGTCGAGTACCGCCCTGGCGGTGCTGGAGCGCCAGTCGCCAGGGCAGAATGGCCTGGGCCTGGTAATCGCCAAGAGTCTGGCGCAGCTGTGGCAGGATTTCGACTATGCCCTGATCGACAGCCCACCCTTGCTGGGGGTGCTGATGGTCAATGCCCTGGCCGCCAGCCAGCAGCTTGTGATCCCGGTACAAACCGAGTTCCTCGCCGTGAAGGGCCTGGAGCGCATGGTCGGCACCTTGGCCATGGTCAACCGTTCGCGCAAGCAGGCGCTGCCGTACCAGATCGTACCGACCCTGTTCGACCGTCGTACCCAGGCGTCGCTTGGCACCCTCAAGTTGCTGCGTGACACCTACGGGCAGCATGTGTGGCAGGGCTACATCCCGGTGGATACGCGCCTGCGTGATGCCAGTCGCAAGGGCGTCACGCCTTCGCAGTTCGACAGCAAGAGCCGTGGGTTGATCGCCTACCGGGCGCTGCTCAAGCACCTGCTCACCTACAAGACCGCAGTGCAGGTGGCCTGATGACTCAAACCCGGCAAACCAGCACCCGGCCCCAGATGGCCCTGCAATCGTACCTGGACGGCCTGCTGCAGGAGGCCACCGAGGCCGAAGACCTGAGCGAGCAGCCGGCAGTGGCGGATGAGTTCGCCGAGGCGATGCGCGAGGAGCAGGCACGCGATGCCCGTCAGCCAGCCCGGCCTGAGCCCGCCGAAGCCGCCGCCGCCAGCTTTGCCCCGCGGCCGTTCGCCGAACCCCGTCTGGCGGTACTGCCCAGCGTGATGCCGGTGGAAGCCCCGGTGGTGACGGTGGTCGATCAGGAGGTCGTGGCCGAAGCCAGCATCCCGGTACTGGTCGAAGAACAAACCGTGGAACCGGCTGTGCCGCTGGTCGATGTGCATCTGCCGGCACCCAACCTGCCCGTACCCCCGGCCACTGTCGACGGTCGTCCGGTGTGGGCGGCCGAGCCGTTCGAATGCCTGCTGTTCGACGTTGCCGGCCTGACCCTGGCGGTGCCGTTGGTGTGCCTGGGCTCGATCTACACCCTGGCTGGCCAGGAGCTGACGCCACTGTTCGGCCAGCCCGACTGGTTCCTCGGCATCCTGACCTGCCAGGCCGGCAACCTGAAGGTGCTGGACACTGCGCGTTGGGTAATGCCCGACCGCTACCGCGATGATTTTCGCCAGGGCCTGCAATACGTGATTTCGGTACAGGGCTACGAATGGGGGCTGGCGGTGCATCAGGTCAGCCGCTCGCTGCGCCTGGACCCGTCGGAGATCAAGTGGCGCAGCCAGCGTGGCCAGCGCCCCTGGCTGGCCGGCACCGTAATCGAACACATGTGCGCACTGCTCGACGTCGCCGCACTGGCCGAGCTGATCGCCAGCGGTGCGGTCAAGCAGATGCACGCCAAACAGAAATGACACAGAACATACCGCCAACGGCGGATTTTGAGGGTAGGGGAATGAAAAAGTCGTCTGCACAAGGTTCCGAAGATCCGATCCTGCAGTGGGTTACCTTCCGTCTGGACAACGAGTCCTACGGCATCAATGTGATGCAGGTGCAGGAAGTCCTGCGCTACACCGAGATTGCCCCGGTGCCGGGTGCGCCGAGCTACGTGCTGGGCATCATCAACTTGCGCGGTAACGTGGTGACGGTGATCGACACGCGTCAGCGTTTTGGCCTGATGCCTACCGAAGTGACCGACAACACCCGTATCGTCATCATCGAAGCCGACAAGCAAGTGGTCGGCATTCTGGTCGACAGCGTGGCCGAAGTGGTTTACTTGCGCCAGTCCGAAATCGAGACTGCGCCGAACGTGGGTAACGAAGAGTCGGCCAAGTTCATTCAGGGCGTGTGCAACAAGAATGGCGAACTGCTGATCCTGGTCGAACTGGACAAGATGATGACCGAGGAAGAGTGGTCCGAGCTGGAGAACATCTGAGTTGATCCTAGAGGTTGCTGTCATCTTCCTGGCGCTGGCCTGGGCGCTGAGCCTGTGGTTTTTCCTCAACTACAGCAAGCGCCAGCGCGAGCTGGCTGCGCAGCAGGCCGAGGGCGATGCGCTGCGTGACCAGCGCATCAAGGACTTGGCCAAGCGTCTGGATGACTACCAGAACGGCACGGTGCGCATGGGGGAGGCCATCCATGAGCTGCGTGCGACGGTGGCTACCCTGCCAGACCGGCTGGAGCGCCTGGAGCAGCGCGACCCCAGCAACGTTACCTTTAGCCAGGCGGCCAAGCTGGTGGGGATGGGGGCGAGTATCGATGAGTTGACCCAGAGCTGCGGCCTGACCCAGGCCGAGGCGGAGTTGATGAGCAAGGTGTATCGGGCTCCTTGACGGGGGTACCCTCGGCAGCAGGTGCGTCGCCTGGGAAATCGAGCGCCGCCCATGCGTCGCTCGATTTGAAAGGTGTCGCCAGGCCCGTTCAGTAACCGCTGTTCATTTCAGTTGCGAACCCAGGAGTGATTGCCGCCCACGCCGGCGAACCGGTTCAGGGGCAGCAGTTGCTTCAGGGCTGTATTGGCTTGCGAAGGGTTGATGAATGGATAGGTGTTGACACGTGGCATGGTGTGCAGGTTGATGATCTGGCGCAGGGTCCGCAACCCGGGTAGATGGCGATCGACCACTTCAGTGAGCAGCGCCGGCCCGGTGAGATAGCTGAGCGTGTTGGCATAGCGATAGAAACCGCTCGGGTCCTGTTCCAGGCTCGGTCGGCTTTCGTAGAAGTCTGCATGGGTCTGGAAACGTGCGAGCATTTCATCGGAGATCGCATCCAGCAGTGGGTTGCCTGGGTGGCTACCAATGAGGCTGGTGTTGTACAGGCAATTCATGCTCATCTTCTCGTTGGACATCGGCGGTGGCAGCAGCAGCCCATCGGGTGGGGTGCGCAGCTCGACCTGATCGATCGTTTCGCCCTTGCCGTCCGGCAGCAGGAAGTCGTCCACGTCCATGTACAGCCCACCCTCATGGTGCAGCATCCGGTAGCGCAGCACATCGGTCGCAGACGCGTAATTGGTGGCGATGCCACCGTTGCCATCCAGCGCTGCCTCGTACTGCGGGTAATAGCGGCTCTGGCGGAAGGCCCGGAAGAAGCCTTGCTCTTCAAGCGGCAATACCTGCAGCCCTGGCGCCCGGGCTGCCAATAGCCTTGCGTTCTGTTCGTAGGCGGTAGGCGAAGCCTTCGACAGAAACAGGCGCATGCTGTATTCACTGTCGCTCAGGCGCGCGGCGTTGGCGGCAAGGTTGGCCAGCAATGGCTCGCTTATGACTTTGTCGCCGACCCAGAGGCTGGAGATAAGTTTGGGGATGGGGGCGCTGTCCGGGGCCGGTGTCGGAATGGTGACTGGCAGTGGCAGGTCGACACCCAGCGCGCGCAAGGTGCGGGTGCGCATGGCGTCGGTGACTGGGCGCTGCCTGTCGAGCGCCACAAGGTCACGGCTGCCAGGCACTGCGATGTAGGCTTGCGGCTCGACCTCGTTGACGGTTTCCTTGATGATGAATGCGTCGTGCTCCAGGTCATAGACCACGCGTGCATTGTAGGTTTCGATGCTGCATTCCAGGTCGTCCAGTTCGCCATCGTAGTGTGGCAAGCGTATCACCGCGCCGGCAACAGCCGGGTCGCCTTCGTCAAGCGGTGTAATCGGCTCGTGGTGGTGGAAGTACTCTGCGCCTTCTGGCTCGGGAAGCCGTGGTGGACTGGTCGGGCTTAGCGGATAGCCGAGCTGCCCGTTGACCTCGCGCGGCATGACAAAACCATCGCTTTTGAACTCGAACAGGGCCTTGATGCCTGCTGTGCCCTCCGTTGCCAGCGGTACGGCGTTGAACAGCCCCCAGGCGATGTCGCCCACCCCGTCCTGTTTGGCTTTCAGGCTGTGGCCGTTGATCACCTGATCCAGGCCCAGGCCCAACTGGGCAATGCCACCGAGCGCCAGCAGTGGCGCCAGCCCCGGCACCACCAGGCACAGTGGCGCTAGCAGGTTGAGCGTATTGGTGAGGTAGCCTCGCCATTTGGCTTTGGTAACCTGGCTATCGGTGGTGATGACAAAATCGGCATCGTCGTAGCTGCGCTGGCGCTGGCGCTCGGTCAGGGCTGCGAACATATCCCCGGTCAGTTTGGGGTTGTACTTGCCAGGTTTGTAGTTCACGTAGGTTCTGGGGGGCCAGACGCCATCATCGTTGAAATAACCATGTTCAGGTGGCAACCGGTGCCGGTCCGGATAGTCGCCAAGGCCCTCGAGCGCGGTGTCCAGGCCGCTGAAATCGAGGCCCTGAGGGCGGTCGGCGAGCCTGAAGTGTTGTTTGAGTGCCTCGCGTCGGGCGGGGTCCTTGCACTGATCGCCCACCCAGTCCTTGAGCAGGTTCTCGCTGGCGAATTCGAGCAAGGGCGAGCTGTTACCTGGCATGTACAGCAGGGTCAGATCGCTGTGGGGGGCATTGATGTACAGCAGGTCGGTGGCCGCATAGCCATAGATGCTCAGCGTGCTCACCCGTATCTTGAAGCGCTGCGGCATCATGCCGGCGGCTTGCCATGCCAGCTCCCTGGCGGCATCACTCAGGCGCCCCTGGCTGACCTGGGCGTTGCAGGCGGCGATGAAATTGAGCTTGCTGGCCAGGCGGTGAGTGTCCTGATGCTCCTGCCAGTAAGCGTCGAGCATGGCTTTGAACGGCTGGTGAAAGTCCAGCGCTTCGATGAACCGCTGGAAGGCTTCAGCCGGAACCTGAATGTGGGTCGAGGCATCGTAACGGGCGGGGGACGATCGCTGGAACAGGCCGTTATACACCTCGAAGGCGGCGCCCTGATGGCCAAAGCCCAGCGCTGGCAGGCGATCGACCAGCTTCAACGGCCCTTGGGGGAAGGTGCCTGCCCAAGGGTTGGCGAACAGCGCGCCGATGAGGTTGTTATCGGACTCCCCTTGCCAGTTGCCCAGCAGCGCCTGGGTCATGCTCTGGGTCTGCTGGATCTCTGCCACATACCCTTGGTCATCCGGCCGGTAGTGCAGGGTGACCACATCGACGCGATCGGGGTCGATATGCACACCTTGCCCGGCAAGCCACTGCCGGATCAAGCGATTGGCTTCGCGGTCCGGGCGTGGGATGTTGGCCAGATGGTCTACTACGAACTGCACGCCTTTGGCGTTGATTCTGCTGTCGATCATGACGGTCACCTTGTACGTGGGAGGCCGACAAGGTTGAGCGCATGGTGGGGGAGGGGGTGGTAGATAGTTACTTG
>NZ_JBYSYE010000011.1:0-27150 GCF_058782925.1 Pseudomonas sp. FW305-E2
GGCCGGGGCTGCGGGGTTGGTGGTATTGACCCGGCGGCGCGGAGCCTTTGAGCCGGTTTCTGCCTGATGATTGTTGGGGGCCGCAAGGCCCCCGGAATCGCAGCTACAGCATCTTCTCCAAGCCAACCGCCTTGCTGATCCAGGCATTGAGCCGCCGCCAGACCCCACCCGGCTCAGACGTCAGCACGTGCCGTTGGCCATTGTCCTCGGTCGCCCATACCAGCTTGTTACCTATCAGTTTCACCTGATAGCTCAGCGCAGGCGCCATACCCTGCTGGGCCAGCTCGCGGGTGTATTCGGCCAGCTCTGGGCTGTCCACCATTACCCCGACCTCGGTGTTCCACAATACTGAGCGCGGGTCGAAGTTGAACGAGCCGATGAAGGTCTTGCGCCGGTCGAACACGATCGCCTTGGTGTGCAGGCTCGAATCCGAGCTGCCACGGAAACTCAGTCGCCCCGCGCTGGGGTCGCCTGGCTGGCGGCGAAGCTCGTAAAGCTGCACCCCGTGCTCAAGCAAGGCACGACGATAGGGTGCATAGCCTCCATGCACTGCCGGCACGTCGGTGGCTTCCAGCGAGTTGGTCAGCAGCTTCACCGAAACGCCAGCGTCGGCGCGGCCGGTCAGGTACAGCAGCCCCGGTTCGCCCGGTACAAAGTAGGCCGATGCCAGGACCAACTCGCGGTGCACGTTAGCCAGGTCCGGTGCCAGTTGCTGGCTCAGCAGTAATTGCGGGTCCGGTTCGTCTTCGGCCAACACCTTGCTGGGCGCATCCCATAGCGCCTGGGCGTGAGCCCAGATCAGCTCGTTGCGCCACACATCCAGGCGCGGCTGCGACTGGTAGGCCATCAAGCGGTCGTACAGGGCCTTGCGCTGGGTCCTGGCTTTGGCCAGCGACACTTCTAGGCGCTGGCGGCTGGCCCGCAGGTCGTTGGCATCCGGGTCATGCCAGAGGAAGTCGGTGATCGGCCGGCTGAGGGCGCTGTTCCAGTACTGGTCGAAGCTGTGCCCCAACTGCTCGGCTACTGGGCCCACGCCCAGCAGGTCGATGTCGGTGAAGTTGAGGTTGGGCTCGGCATCGAAATACTCGTCGCCCAGGTTGCGCCCGCCGACGATGGCCATGCTGTTGTCCACCAGGAACAGCTTGTTGTGCATGCGCCGGTGCTGGCGCGACAAGTTGAACAGCCGGCCCACGGCGCGCGTAACGCCGGTACTGCGCCCCAGATGCAGTGGGTTGAACACTCGAATCTGGATGTTCGGGTGGGCATTAAGGGTGCCCATGACGGTGTCCAGGCCGTCGCTGGTGGTGTCGTCGAGCAGGATGCGCACGCGCACGCCACGGTCGGCAGCGCGCAGCAGTTCATGCACAAGGGCGCGGGTACTGAGGCCGTCGTGGACGATGTAGTACTGCAGGTCGATGCTCGCCTGGGCGTTGCGTATCAGTTCGGCGCGGGCGCGAAATGCCTCGTTGCTGTTGGGCAGCAGGCGAAAGCCCGAGCGGCCGCCATAGGGCGCGGCTTGGCGCAGCACCGAGCGGCCAAAGGCCGAGTCGTGGGCAGGCAACGCCTGACTGGTTTCGCGGGGCGCGCTGATGCTTGTGCAACCGGCAAGGCCGAGCAACAACACCAGCAGCAGAGGCAAGGCTCGCTGGAGTCTCAAGGGTGGACCGTCCTGTGCAGCAAGGGCTTTAGGGGTTTGACCGTGACGGGCGGCGCAAAGTTACGCGTCGGCGCTTTCGTCATCCAGTAGACGAAGGGCGGTTTCACCTACCTTACGCACGGAGGCTTCGATTTGCGGCGTTGGCCTGGCGGCGAAGTTCATGCGCAGGCAGTGGCGGAACTTGCCCGAGGCCGAAAAGATGCTGCCCACGGCAACCTGCACGCCCTGCTCCAGTAAAGCGCGGTTCAGCCGAAGCGTATCGAGATGTTCGGGTAATTCCACCCACAGCATGAAGCCGCCCTGGGGCCGGCTGACCCGGGTGCCCGCCGGGAAGTAGCGGGTCACCCAGTCGCTCATCAGGTCGCGGCCACGCTGGTACTGGCTGCGCATGCGCCGTACATGGGGCTGGTAGTGCCCGGCGGCGATGAAATCAGCGATGGCCAGCTGAGGCTGGCTGGCGGTGCTGCCGGTGCTGATGTATTTCATGTGCAGCACGCGCTCCAGGTAGCGCCCGGGCGCCACCCAGCCGATCCGCAGGCCGGGCGCCAGGGTTTTGGAGAACGAACTGCAGAGCAGCACGCGGCCATCGTCGTCGAACGACTTCAGGGTGCGTGGGCGTGGGTAGGTATAGGCCAGGTCGCCGTACACATCGTCTTCCAGAATTGCCACGTCATAGCGTTGGGCGAGGCTCAGCAGGGCCTTCTTGCGTGCCTCGGGCATGATGTAACCCAGCGGGTTGTTGCAGCTGGGTGTGATCTGGATGAGCTTGATCGGCCACTGCTCCAGGGCCAGTTCCAGCGCCTCCAGGCTGATGCCGGTGACCGGGTCGGTGGGGATTTCCAGCGCTTTCATGCCCAAGCCTTTGAGGGTTTGCATGGCGCCGTGGAAGCTGGGCGAGTCGACCGCGACGATGTCGCCTGGCTCGCAGACCGCGCGGATGCTGCATGACAGCGCCTCATGGCAGCCGGTGGTGATCACCAGGTCGGCCGGCCCCAGGCGGCAGCCGGAGTCGAGCATCAGCCGGGCCACCTGTTCGCGCATGGCCAGGTTACCGTGGATGTTGTCGTAGTACAGGCCAGGCATGTCCTGGCGCCGGCTCAACTGGGCAAGGCTGCGCAGCAGCGGCTTCAGGGTGGGGCTGTCGATGTCGGGCATGCCGCGGCCGAGTTGCACCACATCCTGGCGCGGCGTACTGCGCACCAGCTCCAGCACCTGTTCCCACTGCGAGATGTCCACCGGGCGCTGGGCCGGGCGGCTGACTGCGGGCAGTGCCGGCAACTGGCGTTGGTCGCTGACGAAGTAGCCGGACTTGGGCCGCGGCGAGACCATGCCGCTGTCTTCGAGCATGCGATAGGCCTGCTGCACGGTGCTCAGGCTGACCCCGTGCTCCTCACTCAGTGCGCGCACGGACGGCAGGCGCTGGCCGGGGCGATAGAGCCCCTGCTCGATGCGGGCGCCGAGTATTTCGGCGAGATTCAGGTAGAGGCTCACGGCATACTCCTGCGCTGCATTGGCATAGCGACCGGTACAGTTGGGCTGAAAATACAGCATTCAGTCGGCCAGCGGCCAATTCTGTATGGGAATAATAAGGCTGTATTGGATCTGTATTGTCGAGGGTGCCGACGCGCATGCTTTCTCCACGGTAACAACTGAACGGGAGGATGCGGTGATGGGTGGCATGAGCGATGTGCGCTTGCAACTGTTGGCCAAGGAACTGGAAGCCGGGCAGCAGGCCAAGGTGTTCAACGCGCCAGAGGGTTTGGGGCGTTGGGGGCTGATGCTGCATCGCTGGCATACCCGCAGGGCGTTGCTGCTGCTGACCGATGACGAGTTGCGCGATGTCGGGCTGAGCTGGGAGCAGGCCCGGATCGAAGGGCGGAAACCCTTTTGGAAGGACTGACACGGTGGTCGCTGGAGGGCCTGTTGTGCCCCAGACTTGAAACTTGCACCGACCCTGTGGGAGCGGGCATGCCCGCGAAGCAGGCGTCGCGGAGGATGGCACGGGCTTCGCCCGTGTTCGCGGGCACGCCCGCTCCCACAAGGGGGCTAGTCAGCTAATAGATTTTAAGCAAGACAGTTGCCACAAGGATGGGGACTTTCAGGCCAGCTCTTTCAGGCGATGCCACAGCATCCCCAGCGCCAGCAGTGGCGAGCGCAGGTGCTTGCCGCCAGGGAAGGTGATGTGCGGCACCTTGTTGAAAAGGTCGAAGCGCCCGCTTTCCTGGCCGCTGATGGCTTCACCCAGCAGGCGTGCGGCCAGGTGGGTGGCGTTGAGCCCATGGCCCGAGTAGGCCTGGGCGTAATACACGTTCGGCTGGCTGGCCAGGCGGCCAACCTGCGGCAGGCGATTGGCACCAATGCCGATCATGCCACCCCACTGGTAGTCGATGCGCACGTCGGCAAGCTGCGGGAACACCTTGAGCATCTTCGGCCGCATATAGGCGGCGATGTCCTTCGGGTCGCGGCCTGAATAGTGGCAGGCACCGCCAAACAGCAGGCGGTGGTCGGCGGACAGGCGGTAGTAGTCCAGCGCCACGCGCTGGTCACACACCGCCATATTCTGCGGCAGCAAGGCGTGTGCGCGTTCTTCGCCCAGCGGCTCGGTGGCGATGATGTAGCTGCCGGCCGGCAGCACCTTGCCGCCCAGCTCGCGATTGAGGTCGTTGTGGTAGGCGTTGCAGCACAGTACCAGGGTCTTGGCGCGTACCCGGCCTTGGGCAGTATGCACCTGCACTTCAGTGCCGTAGTCGATGCGGGTGACTTCGGATTGCTCGAACAACTTCACGCCCAGGCGGGCGGCTGCGGCGGCTTCACCCAGTGCCAGATTGAGCGGATGCAGATGCCCGGAGCCCATGTCGACCAACCCGCCCACGTAGCAATCGGCACCGACCACGCTGTGGATATCGTCCTTGCCGACCAGCCGCAGCTCATGTGCATAGCCCAGGCTGCGCAGTTCCTCGGCGTCTTGGGCAAAGCCCAGCAGCTCGGCGGGTTTGTTGGCCAGGTCGCAGTAGCCCCAGGCCAGGTCGCAGGCGATGGCATGCTTTTCTACCCGCTCGCGCACGATCTGTACGGCCTCCAGGCCCATCAGTTTCATGGTGCGCACGCCTTCTTCTCCGATGACCGGGAGGAACTGCTCCAGACCATGACCGACCCCTCGGATCAGTTGCCCGCCATTGCGCCCACTGGCGCCCCAGCCAAGTTTGCGCGCTTCCAGCAGGATGACCGAGAAACCACGCTCGGCCAGCTCGATGGCGGTGTTCAGGCCGGAGTAGCCGCCGCCGATGATGCACACGTCGGCGTTGTGTTCGCCTTGCAGGTAGGCGTGGTCGGGGTGTGGCGCGCTGCTGGCGGCGTAATAGGAGGCGGCGTGCTGCGCGCTGTGGATCATTGGGGCGGCCCTGAAAAATGGAGGGGGGACGAGGATAAGCTGTGCCATCGCGGCCGGGCAACCAGCGAGGGCTTCATGCTCGTTCGCGGGTGAACCCGCGAATAAGCCTATAATCCAATCACTTTTGTCAGCTTGTATCCCGTCATGTCCTGTAACCGCCACAAGATCCACTTCCTGCGCGAACTCATCCCCTCTTTCGAGTGCGAGCCCGGCTGCCACGACTGCTGCGGCCCGGTCACCACCTCGGCGGAAGAAATGGCCCGGCTGCCGCGCAAGTCCCAGGCCGAGCAGGACGCTGCTCTGGAGCGTCTGGACTGCGTGCACCTGGGCCCCCACGGCTGCACGGTGTATGAAGAGCGGCCGATGATCTGTCGGCTGTTCGGTACCACCCCGCGCATGGCCTGCCCGCGTGGTCGTGGCCCTGAACCGATGATCGACCCCGCCGCTGAACAGTTGGTCCACCAGTTCATTGCCACCACCCGCCAGGTGCTGGTCTAGCCTCAGTCCGGGATCGGCAGGCAGAGGCTCTCCTTCACCTCTTCCATCACGATGTAGCTCTTCGACTCGCGCACGTGCGGCAGTTTCAGCAGGATGTCGCCGAGCAGCTTGCGGTACGAGGCCATTTCCGAAATACGCGCTTTCACCAGGTAGTCGAAGTCGCCCGATACCAGGTGGCATTCCAGCACGTGGGGCAGCTTCAAAACCGCGCGGCGGAACTCCTCGAAGGTATCGCCCGACTTGTAGTCCAGGCTGATTTCCACGAACACCAGCAAGCTGCCCTTGAGGTGCTGCGGGTTCAGGCGGGCGTTGTAGCCCATGATGATGCCCTCGCGCTCCAGGCGGCGAACCCGCTCGGTACAAGGGGTGGTGGACAGCCCAACTTTCTCGCCCAGTTCGGTGAAGGAAATACGCCCGTCATTCTGCAGGATACGCAGGATGTTGCGGTCGATCTTGTCCAGTTCACGCTTGGTCTGGTGCTGGGTTCTCATAGGGGATGCCCCTCCGTGAAAGGCGATTTTGCCGAGAATTCTCGCCAATAATAGGCTTTTATATAGTGAATTGCACTGGTCTCAAATTCCTATACTGCGCCCATTCATGCCATTTCAATAAAAGTGTGCGGCGCGCCGCGTGTGAGGGATAAAACGATGCGAGTTCTGGTACTTGGTAGCGGTGTAATCGGAACCGCCAGTGCCTACTACCTGGCCCGGCAAGGTTTCGAAGTCACGGTGGTCGACCGCCAGCCGGCGGTGGCCATGGAAACCAGCTTTGCCAACGCCGGCCAGATCTCGCCCGGCTATGCCTCGCCCTGGGCTGCCCCTGGTGTACCGCTCAAAGCCATCAAATGGCTACTGGAGCGTCACGCCCCCTTGGCCATCAAGCTCACGGGCGACGTCGACCAGTACCTGTGGATGGCACAGATGCTGCGCAACTGCACCGCCAGCCGCTACGCGGTGAACAAGGAGCGTATGGTGCGTCTGTCCGAGTACAGCCGTGACTGCCTCGACGAGCTGCGCGCCGAAACCGGCATCAACTACGAAAACCGCAGCCTGGGCACCACCCAGCTGTTCCGCACCCAGGCCCAGGTCGATGCTGCGGCCAAGGACATTGCCGTACTTGAACAGTCCGGTGTGCCTTACGAGCTGCTCGACCGCGACGGCATTGCCCGCGTCGAACCCGCCCTGGCCGGCGTGAAAGATATCCTGGCCGGCGCCCTGCGTTTGCCGAACGACCAGACTGGCGACTGCCAGCTGTTCACCACCAAGCTCGCCGACATGGCGTTGAAGCTGGGCGTGGAGTTCCGCTTCGGCCAGGACATCCAGCGCCTGGACTTCGCCGGTGACCGCATCAATGGCGTGTGGATCGACGGCAAGCTGGAGACGGCAGACCGCTACGTGCTGGCGCTGGGCAGCTACTCGCCACAGATGCTCAAGCCGCTGGGCATCAAGGCTCCGGTGTACCCGCTGAAAGGTTATTCGCTGACCGTGCCGATCACCAACGCCGACATGGCTCCGACCTCGACCATTCTCGACGAGACCTATAAGGTTGCGATCACCCGTTTCGATAACCGCATCCGCGTTGGCGGGATGGCTGAAATCGCCGGCTTTGACCTGTCGCTGAACCCGCGCCGGCGCGAAACACTGGAGATGATCGTCAACGACCTTTATCCTCGCGGCGGTGACTTGAGCCAGGCCAGCTTCTGGACCGGCCTGCGCCCGGCGACCCCGGACGGCACGCCGATCGTGGGTGCCACGGGGTTCCGCAACCTGTTCCTGAACACCGGTCACGGTACCTTGGGCTGGACCATGGCGTGCGGTTCCGGTCGCTTGCTGGCCGACCTGATTGCGCGCAAGAAGCCGCAGATCAGTGCCGAAGGCCTGGATATCTCCCGGTATGGCAACAGCCGGGAAGTGGCCAAGCACGGGCAAAGCGCGCCGGCTCACCAGCAGTAATAGCCTGTGCCGGCCCATTCGCGGGCTTGCCCGCTCCCGCAGGAACACCACCGCTTTTGAAAGCTGTGCACGACCTGTGGGAGCGGGCAAGCCCGCGAAGAATCCACCACCGATTTCAACCCGAACCACCATAAGGCAGCCGCCATGCGTCCCGCCCGCGCCCTGATCGACCTCCAGGCCCTGCGCCACAACTACCGTCTGGCCCGTGAACTGACCGGTGCCAAAGCCCTCGCCGTGATCAAGGCCGACGCCTATGGCCACGGCGCCGTGCGCTGTGCCCTGGCCTTGGAGGCCGAGGCCGATGGCTTTGCGGTGGCCTGCATCGAGGAGGCACTGGAACTGCGCGCCGCGGGTATCAATGCCCCGGTGTTGCTGCTGGAAGGTTTTTTCGAAGCCAGCGAACTGGCACTGATCGCCGAGCACGACCTGTGGTGCGTGGTGCACTCGCTGTGGCAGCTGGAAGCCATCGAGAAAACCCCGCTGCACAAGCCGCTCACCGTCTGGCTGAAGCTGGACAGTGGCATGCACCGCGTTGGCCTGCACCCCAAGGACTACCACGATGCCTACCAGCGACTGCTGGCCAGTGGCAAGGTTTCGCGCATCGTGTTGATGAGCCACTTCGCTCGCGCCGACGAACTGGACGCTGATGCTACCGCCCAGCAAATTGCCGTGTTCGAAGCTGCCCGACAGGGCCTGGCCGCCGAATGCAGCCTGCGTAACTCACCCGGTGTGCTGGGCTGGCCGCAAGCGCCCAGCGACTGGGTACGCCCAGGCCTGATGCTGTACGGCGCCACGCCGTTCGAAGTGGCGCAGGCCGAGGCCGCACGCCTGCAACCGGTGATGACCCTGCAATCGCGGGTGATCAGCGTGCGCGAGCTGCCTGCCGGCGAGCCGGTGGGCTATGGTGCCAAGTTCGTCAGCCCTCGGCCGACCCGCGTGGGTGTGGTCGCCATGGGCTATGCCGATGGCTACCCGCGCCAGGCGCCCAACGGCACCCCAGTGCTGGTCGCCGGCAAGCGTACCCACCTGATCGGCCGGGTGTCGATGGACATGCTCAGCATCGACCTCACCGACGTACCGCAAGCCACTGTCGGCAGCCCGGTCGAACTCTGGGGCAAGCAGGTGCTGGCCAGTGAAGTGGCCGCGCAGGCGGGCACCATTCCGTACCAGATCTTCTGCAACCTGAAGCGAGTACCACGGGACTACGTCGGCGAATGAGACGCTGAAGCGGACAGGTTGGGGGCGGTGTGTTGTAAATACTGAACGGCATTGCCATGATATCGTTCACATCCACTCCCCTTTCACCGTTTCAGGAGGCTCCAGCTTTGGACGTCGGCGAACGACTGCAAGCCATCCGCAAGCTCAAGGGCCTGTCGCAGCGCGAACTCGCCAAGCGTGCTGGCGTGACCAACAGCACCATCTCGATGATCGAGAAGAACAGCGTAAGCCCCTCTATCAGCTCGCTGCGCAAGGTGCTGAGCGGCATTCCCATGTCCATGGTCGAATTCTTTTCGGTCGAGCTGGAGCCGCAAAGCCCGACTCAGATCGTCTACAAGGCCCACGAGCTGATCGATATCTCGGACGGTGCGGTGACCATGAAGCTGGTGGGCAAGTCGCACCCCAACCGTGCCATCGCTTTTCTGACCGAGGTGTACCCGCCAGGTGCGGACACCGGTGCCGAGATGCTGACCCACGACGGCGAGGAGACCGGTATCCTGCTTGAAGGCCGCCTGGAACTGGTGGTCGGCAACGAGATTTTCGTTCTCGAAGAAGGCGACAGCTACTACTTCGAAAGCACCCGCCCGCACCGCTTCCGCAACCCATTCGACCAGCCGGCGCGGCTGATCAGTGCGGCGACGCCTTCAAACTTTTGATCCAGCGCAGTGCATTGATTCGGCAATACCCCTTTCCTGTGTGGGGTCGTTTCACGGCCTCTGGGTTCCCGCTATACTTTTCAACGCTCGCCGATCCGTGGCCGCGAGCGTGATTAGCCACCATGAGGGTGTTCGCGTGAATCAAATCAAGAAGATGCTGGCCGTACCAGCAGCCGTATTCGCCCTCTGGGCAATGAGCGCAACCGCTGCGACCAATGACGACATCGCCAAGCGCCTGGAGCCGGTTGGCCAGGTGTGCGTCCAGGGCCAGGAGTGCAAAGGCATGGAAGTGGCCGCTGCAGCGGGTGGCGGGGGAGCCAAAACGCCGGATGAAATCATCGCCAAGCACTGCAATGCCTGCCATGGCAGCGGCTTGCTCGGCGCGCCTAAAATTGGTGACACCGCGGCGTGGAAAGAACGCGCCGACCACCAGGGCGGCCTGGATGGCATCCTGGCCAAGGCCATTACTGGCATCAACGCCATGCCGCCAAAGGGCACCTGTGCAGACTGCTCGGATGAAGACCTGAAAGGGGCGATCAAGAAAATGTCCGGGCTGTGATTTACAGCTGAATTGCATGAGGCCCGCCGTTGATGGCGGGCTTTGTTTTTTTGTTGCCTGGGCCGGCCTCTTCGCGGGCAAGCCCGCTCTCACAGGTACCCCACAGGACCTGAAGGTTGTGTTAATCCTGTGGGAGCGGGCTTGCCCGCGAAAGGGCCGGTACAGGCAACCAATTACTTCAGCCCTATGTCCAACTCCTGAACCCATGGATGTTTCAGGAGGCCCAGATGCACCTCTGCTCCATCGACCAGGCTGTCGAGCAGGTCTTGTCCCGGCTGCCAGCCCATATCCACATGGGCCTGCCTTTGGGCCTGGGCAAACCCAATGCCTTCGTCAACGCGCTTTACGCCCGCGTACGCGAGCTGCCCGAACGGCGCCTGACCATCTATACCGCACTTTCCCTCGGCCGCCCGCCACTGGGCGATGGCCTGCAGCGGCGCTTTCTCGAACCCTTCGTCGAGCGTGTCTTCGCTGACTACGAAGAGCTCAGTTACCTCGCAGACCTGCGCAACGACAGCCTGCCGCCCAACATCCGTGTCGAACAGTTCTTCATGCAGCCCGGCAGCCTGCTGCACAGCGAATCGGCCCAGCAGGACTACGTCAGCAGCAACTACAGCCACGCCGCACGTGATATCAACGCCAAGGGCCTGAACCTGGTCGCCCAGTTGGTGGCCGCCACCCCCGAAAAGCCCGTGCACCTGAGCCTGGCCTGCAACCCAGACATCACCCTCGACCTGCTGCCGATGATCGCCAAGCGCCGCGCTGCAGGCGAAACCATCCTCATGCTGGGCCAGGTGCATGCCGAACTGCCCTACATGCCAGGCGATGCCGAGCTGCCCATCGATGCCTTCGACCTGCTGCTCGATGAAGTAGAGCAACGTCGGCTGTTTTCCACACCAAACATGCCGGTTGGCATTCAGGACCACTGCATCGGCCTGCACGCCAGCAGCCTGGTACGCGATGGCGGTACGCTGCAGATCGGCATTGGTGCCATGGGCGATGCGGTTGCGGCGGCATTGCTGGCACGTCAGGGCGACAACGCCGGTTACCGAGCGGTGCTCAAGGCGCTGGATGTCGGACCGTGGCAGGCGTTGATCGAGCGAGAAGGGGGCCTGGACACCCTTACCCACGGCTTGTACGGCTGCAGCGAGATGTTCGTCAACGGCTTGCTGGTGCTGGCCGAAGCAGGGCTGCTACGACGCCCGGCGGACGAGCAAGGCGCAATACTGCATGGCGGCTTTTTCCTCGGCCCGCAAGCGTTCTACCAGCGCTTGCGCGAGATGCCGCTGGAGCAGCGCGCGCAGTTTGTCATGACCCGTATCAGCTTCATCAACGAGCTCTATGGGCAGGAGGCACTCAAGCGCCGACAACGTCGTGATGCGCGCTTCATCAACACCGCGTTTGGCATGACCCTGCTCGGCGCCGGGGTGGCCGACCAGCTGGAGGACGGCCGCGTGCTCAGTGGCGTGGGCGGGCAGTACAACTTCGTTGCCCAGGGCCATGCGCTGGAGGGCGGGCGTTCGATCCTGCTCTTGCGCAGCTGGCGCGAGGCAGGCGGGGAGGTGACCTCGAACCTGTTCTGGACCTATGGCCACTGCACCATTCCCCGGCACCTGCGCGATATCGTGGTGACCGAGTACGGCATTGCTGACTTGCGTGGGCAGACTGACAGCGAAGTGATTGCGCGGTTGTTGGCGGTGAGCGATTCGCGGTTCCAGCCGGGCCTGATCAAGCAGGCCAAAGACGCTGGCAAGCTTGCCGACGACTTTCAGCTGGAGGCGCGCTTTACCGACAATACCCCGCAACGCCTGGAGGCGATCAGGGCACAGCATGCGCGGCTGTTCCCGGAGTATCCGATGGGCACGGACTTTACGGCCGAGGAGCGGGATCTGTTGCGGGCGCTGAACTGGTTGAAGAGCAAGTTCAAGCTGAGCGAGGTGCTGGAGCTGGGCAAGGCAGCGTTGGATGCACCGGGGCCGGAAGGGTATGAGCGGCATCTGGCGCGGATGGGGCTGGAGGTTCCGCAAGGGTTGAAAGAGGAGCTTTATCAGCGGCTACTGCTGGCAGGGTTACAGGCGACAGGATAATCGTTTGCGCACACTGGCCCGGTGTAGGAGCGGGTTTACCCGCGAATGCGATGGCAGATTCAATATCGCATTCGCGGGTAAACCCGCTCCTACACCGGGACGGTGAGGCCTTATTCGATGAAGCTGACCACACCGCCTTCCAGCGACTTCACCCGGGCCAGCGATTCAACGCGGTAACCCTGGCTGTCCAGCTCGGCACGGCCACCCTGGAACGACTTCTCGATCACGATACCCAGGCCCGCCACGGTGGCACCTGCCTGCTTGATGATCGAGATCAACGCCTGCGAGGCTTTGCCGTTGGCCAGGAAGTCATCGATCACCAGCACGCGGTCGCTGCTGTTGAGGTGACGCGGCGAAATGGCCACGGTGTTCTCGGTCTGCTTGGTGAAGGAATACACCGAGGCGGTCAGCAGGTTTTCGGTCAGGGTCAGCGACTGGTGCTTGCGAGCGAAGATGACCGGCACACCCAGTTTCAGACCGGTCATCACCGCTGGGGCAATGCCCGAGGCTTCGATGGTGACGATCTTGGTCACGCCGGCATCGGCGAACAGGCGGGCAAACTCGTCACCGATCAGCTGCATCAGCGCCGGATCGATCTGGTGGTTGAGAAACGCGTCGACTTTGAGAACCTGATCGGAAAGCACGATGCCTTCTTCGCGAATCTTCTGATGCAGTGCTTCCACTGTGATTTCCTCGATGTAACAAAGGTTGCCGCTGGAGGCGGCAAAGTTAAAGAGTAATGGTTGATCAGCGTTTGAGCATTGCCCGGATATCGGCCAGGGCGTTGTTGCCGCGAGCGGCCTTCACCTCGACCGGTGCATCGTCGAGGCCCTCCCAGGCCAGGTCGTCCGGCGGCAGTTCGTCGAGGAACCGGCTGGGCGTGCAGTCGATGATTTCACCGTACTGTTTGCGCTTGGCAGCGAAGGTGAAGGCCAGGGTCTGGCGCGCGCGGGTGATGCCCACGTAGGCCAGGCGGCGTTCCTCTTCGATGGTGTCGGCCTCGATGCTGGAGCGGTGCGGGAGGATTTCCTCTTCCATGCCCATGATGAACACGTAGGGGAATTCCAGGCCCTTTGAGGCATGCAGGGTCATCATCTGCACACCTTCGGCGTTCTCTTCTTCTTCCTGCTGGCGCTCGAGCATGTCGCGCAGCACCAGCTTGCCGATGGCGTCCTCGATGGTCATGTCACCCTCTTCGTCCTTCTCGAGGGTGTTCTTCAGCGCTTCGACCAGGAACCAGACGTTGCTGATGCGGAACTCGGCAGCTTTGTCGCTGGCGGTCTGCTGGCGGATCCAGTTTTCGTAGTCGATGTCGCGGATCATCTCGTGCAGTGCGGCAATCGGGTCTTCCAGGGCAACCTTGTGGCGCACCCCGTCCAGCCAGTGCTTGAAACGCTGCAAGCGCTCGGTGTAGCGCGCGTCCAGGTGCTCGCCCAGGCCCAGCTCTTCGCTGGCGGCGTACATCGAAATGCCGCGCTCGGTGGCGTAGTTGCCGAGCTTTTCCAGGGTGGTGGAGCCGATCTCGCGGCGCGGCACGTTGATTACCCGCAGATAGGCGTTGTCATCGTCCGGGTTCACCAGCAGGCGCAGGTAGGCCATCAGGTCCTTGACCTCCTGGCGGCCGAAGAAGCTGTTACCGCCCGACAGGCGATACGGCACCTGGTGGTGCTGCAGCTTCAGTTCGATCAGCTTGGCCTGGTAGTTGCCGCGGTAAAGGATGGCAAAGTCGCTGTACGGGCGGTTGGTGCGCAGGTGCAAGGTGAGGATTTCCATGGCCACGCGTTCGGCCTCGGCTTCCTCGTTCTTGCAGCGGATCACGCGGATCTCGTCGCCCACGCCCATTTCGCTCCACAGCTGCTTTTCGAACGCATGCGGATTGTTGGCGATCAACACGTTGGCGCAGCGCAGGATGCGGCTGGTGGAGCGGTAGTTCTGCTCGAGCATGACGATCTTCAGGGAGGGGTAGTCCTCCTTGAGCAGCATCAGGTTCTCGGGGCGTGCACCACGCCAGGCGTAGATCGACTGGTCGTCGTCGCCCACCACGGTGAACTGGTTGCGCATGCCGATCAGCATTTTTACCAGCAGGTACTGGCTGGCGTTGGTGTCCTGGTATTCGTCCACCAGCAGGTAACGCACGCGGTTCTGCCAGCGCTCCAGCACCTCGGGGTGCTCCTGGAACAGCTTGACCGGCTGCAGGATCAGGTCGTCGAAGTCCACCGCGTTGAACGCCTTGAGCGTGCGCTGATAGTGGGTGTAGACGATGGCGGCGGTTTGCTCGCGCGGGTTGCGCGCCTTTTCCAGGGCTTCTGGCGGCAGGACCAGGTCGTTCTTCCAGGCACCGATCATGTTCTTGATCTCGTCGATGCCGTCGTCGCCGGAGTATTCCTTTTGCATGATGTCCGACAGCAACGCCTTGATGTCGGACTCGTCGAAGATCGAGAAACCCGGTTTGTAGCCCAGGCGCTCGTGTTCCTTGCGGATGATGTTCAGGCCTAGGTTGTGGAACGTACACACGGTCAGGCCACGGCCTTCCCCCGGGCGCAGCAAGGTGGCGACCCGCTCCTTCATCTCGCGCGCGGCCTTGTTGGTGAAGGTCATCGCCACGATGTACTGGGCGCGGATGCCGCAGTTCTGGATGAGGTGGGCAATCTTGCGCGTGATTACGCTGGTCTTGCCCGAACCTGCACCGGCGAGCACCAAAAGAGGGCCGCCGACATAGTCACGGGCTTCCTGCTGCCGGGGATTGAGTCGGGACATGCTAGAAACCGGGGGTCGCCAGAAAATAGCCGCGCATTCTAACAGGCATGGGGCCGTTGTGGCGCGACCGTCTGACGTCTGAGTCAGACTTTTGTCCGCCTAATTATTAGTGTCACTAATGCTAGTAGCTGAAAAAATCATATTTGCCGGTTTGACTCGTTTCGCGCAGGATGCACGACAAAATACGTCGGAATGCTACGCTCGAAAAAACCATGTATAAAAGTGAAAATCATTTTCATTGAATGCAGTAGCATCCCCTCCAGATCTCGTTGCACCGTCAAGCCCTAAGGAGCCCGCTTGTCCACGCCTGTCGAACCTTTGCGTTTGCTGCTGTTGGCCGATGAGCCGGAATGGGCTGCCTCGTTGCACGCGTGCATGCCCGCACTGGGGGGCAGCGCCGTGTTACTGACTGCGCCAAACTGGGAGGCGGTCGACAGCCTGTTCAGCCATGATCGCCAGGCCGTCGTGCTAGCAACACCCGCCTTGCAGCCCGCCCCCGGGCGTTGCGAGCTGCCGACTATTCTGCTGCTTGAACACGAGCCTGAGGCAGCGCCCAGCGCTGTCAGTGACTGGCTGGTGCGCGACCAGCTCAACGCCGATACCCTGCGCCGCTCACTGCGCCATGTGCGAGAGCGAGGGGTGCTGGTCGCCACCTTGCAGCGCCTTGCCGAGCAGGACCCGCTGACCGGCATCGCCAACCGCCAGGGCTTCCAGGCTTTGCTTAATGCACGCCTGGCCGAAAACGAAGGCCGTGGTGTCGCGCTTGGCCACCTGGACCTGGACAACTTCCGCCACGTCAACGACGCCCTGGGCCACCAGAGCGGTGACCGGTTGATCCTGCAGGTGGTGGCACGGCTGAAGCATCAGCTGGAGGCGGGCGACCAGCTTGCACGTCTGGGTAGCGACGAGTTCGCCCTGCTGATCGACACCCGTCGCGATGCCAACCGCGCCGAATGGATTGCCGAACGCATCGTCGAGGCCTTGGCAGAGCCCTACTGGATCGACGGTGAGAGCCTGCTGCTGGGCTGCAGCCTGGGCCTTGCACATGCTCGCGCGCAAAGTGGCGCCGATCCGCTGATGTGGCACGCGCACATCGCCATGCGTCAGGCCAAGGGCAGCCAGGGCTGCACCTTCCATGTGTTCAACGAACGCATCAACCGCAACGCCCGCAGCCTTGCTGACCTGGAAAGCGAGTTGCGCCGCGCCCTGCGCCGCGACGAACTGGAGCTGCACTATCAGCCCCGCCTGAACCTGGCTGACGGGCGCATTGTTGGCCTGGAGGCGCTGGTGCGCTGGCGCCATGCCGAGCGCGGGCTGCTGCCACCCAGTGAGTTCGTGCCACTGGCCGAGCAGAGCGGCCTGATCGTGCCCTTGGGTTATTGGGTTATTTCCCGTGCCCTGCGTGACATGCAGGCATTGTGCGAGCGTGGCCTGGAGCCGCTGCACATGGCGGTCAACCTGAGTTTTCGCCAATTCCAGGACAGCCAGCTACTGGCCACGTTGAGTCGCCTGATCCTCGAGCACGGTGTGGATGCCCGCTGGCTTGAGTTCGAGCTGACCGAGACGGCGGTGATGCGCCGCAACGAGGTGGTGCGCCAGACCATGGACGCGCTGGGTCGCCTGGGTGTGCGCTTCTCGCTCGATGATTTCGGCACCGGGTTTTCTTCGTTCGTGCACCTCAACAGCCTGCCGATCACCTTGCTCAAGGTGGACCGCAGCTTTGTTGCGGGAATGGAAATGCGCGAAGAGAACCGCAAGCTGGTACACGCCATGATCAACCTGGCGCACAACCTCAACCTCGAGGTGGTGGCCGAGGGAGTGGAGAGTGAAGAGCAACTGGCGTTGCTGCGTGGGTTTGGTTGCGACCAGGTGCAGGGTTTCCTGGTCAGCAAACCGCTACCGATAGGGGAATTGATGGCGTATTTGCTGCAGGCGCCCGGACGCCAGTTGGAGGCTGTCCTGTAGGAGCGGGTTTACCCGCGAATGGGCCGGGCCTGCTGGCCAATCTCCACCAGACGTTCACCGTTGCCGCCACCACCGTATTCGCGGGTAAACCCGCTCCTACACACTGATCTGCGGTGGACACACACACCGGCGTTGGACACAGGCCGTTGTAGGAGCGGGTTTACCCGCGAAGAGGCCCCCACGTCAGGCCGAAGCCGTCGCCTTTCCGGTAGCCCAAGCCTTCCCCAACAACCGCTTCATCCGCCACTCAAAGCCAAAGGTCAGCGCCACCGCCGCACATGCCAGCCCCAGCGCCAGCCCCCACCAGATCCCTACTGCACCACCGCCCAGCGTAAAGGTGAACAGCCAGGCACTCGGCGCCCCCACCAGCCAATAGCACACCAGCCCGATCAGGAAGGTGGTCTTGGCATCTTTCAGCCCACGGATCGAGCCCATGGCAATCGTCTGCATGCCGTCGAACAGTTCGAACCACGCCGCCACCATCAACAACTGCACGGCCACCTGGAAGATCGCGGCAAAGGCCGGGTCATTACGGTCGATGAACAGCCCTACCAGTGCTTCGGGCAGCAGCAGGAACAGGGCGGCGAAGGCAAACATGATCATGGCCCCGAACCCGATGCCCACCCGCCCGGCGCTGCGCGCCGCCAGCAGGTTGCCAGCGCCGTAGTACAGGCCGACGCGCATGGTCACCGCATAGGACAAGCCCGTCGGCACCATGAATGCCGTGGACACGATCTGCAGGGCAATCTGGTGCGCCGCCAACTCGGTGCTACCCAGCACGCCCATGCACAGCGCGGCGAAGGCGAACAGGCCCACTTCCACCATGTAGGTACCGCCAATCGGCAGGCCCAGCCGCCACAGCTCGCGCAGGGCCGCCAGTGATGGGCGTGACAGGCCCTTGCGCAGCGGGTAGGCGGCATAGGCCGAATGCCAGCGGATATACAACGCCAAGGCAGCGGCCATGCCCATCGACACCACTGCAGTGACCAGGCCGATACCCATCAGGCCCAGCTTGGGCAGGCCGAACATGCCTTCGATCAGTGCCACGTTGAACAGGTAGTTGAGCACTGTGCCGAACAAACTGATGACCATCACCGGGGTCGAGCGGCCCAGCGCGCTGGTGAAGCCACGCAAGGCCATGAAGGTCAGATAGCCGGGCAGGGCCAGTGGCAGCAGGGTGAGAAATTCGGCGGCCGAGGCCACGTTCTCGGGCTTCTGCCCGAACAGCAGCAGCACAGGTTCAAGGTTCCACAGCACCAGCGCGGCGAACAGCGCCAAGGCCCAGGCCAGCCACAGGCCGTTCTGCGCCAGCCGGGTGGCGCCCTCGATGTCGTTGGCACCCTTGCGAATGGCCACCAGCGTGCCGACTGCGGCGATCACGCCCAGGCAGAAGATCGATACGAACGAATAGCTGGCTGCCCCCAGGCCACCCCCCGCCAAGGCCTGGGGGCTGATGCGGGCCATCATCAGGGTGTCGGTCAGCACCATCAGCATGTGCGCCAACTGCGAGGCAATCAGCGGCCCGGCCAGGCGCAGCAAAGCCTTGAGTTCTGTGGTGGGCGCGACGTGCATGGGGGCAGTCCTTCATTCTGAGGTGATCAACGAAGGGCGATTCTGAGGCTTCGGTCAACTTTGCACAAAAGGATAAAAGCGATAGTTGGCATGAGTTGAACTCATGTATATAGGCTTCTCGGTGATTTGCCTCACACGCCCATATTGCAGGTGCCTCATGCCACGCCAGCTACCACCGCTGTATGCCCTGCGCGCATTCGAAGCTGCCGCGCGGCTAAGCTCCTTCACCCGTGCGGGCGAAGAGCTTTCTATCACCCAAAGCGCCATCAGCCGGCATATCCGTACGCTGGAGGAGCATTTTGCCTGCCGCCTGTTCGTGCGCAGTGGCCGCAGCCTGCAACTTACCGAAGCGGGGCGGGTACTGCTGCCGGGCGTGCGCGAGGGCTTCGCGGCGTTTGAGCGGGCCTGTGAAACCTTGTGCGGTGAAGACGACATATTGCGCATGAAAGCCCCCTCGACCCTGACCATGCGCTGGTTGCTGGCGTGCCTCAGCCGCTTTCGCCACCTGCAGCCGGGCAATGAGGTGCAACTGACCAGTGCCTGGATGGATGTCGACCATGTGGACTTCAACCAGGAGCCGTTCGATTGCGCGGTGTTGCTCAGTGATGGGGTGTTCCCGGCGGAGTGGGAGGTGCGCAAGCTGTTCCCTGAGTTACTGATCCCGGTCGGTGCGCCGGACCTGCTCGACGAGGAACCTTGGGATGTACGTAGGCTGGCCTCTATCGAGCTGCTGCACCCTACGGTGGACAAGCGTGACTGGCGGGAATGGCTGGAGCGTATGGGGCTTGGCGACGAGGTGTCGCTCAAGGGCGGCCAGGTGTTCGATACCCTGGAGCTGGGCATGATTGCCGCGGCGCGTGGCTATGGAATATCCATGGGCGATTTGCTGATGGTGGCCGAAGATGTGGCGCAGAAGCGCTTGAGCCTGCCATGGCCGACGGCGGTGCCCAGCGGCATGGATTACTACCTGGTGTGGCCGCGCACCCGGCGAGGCGGCGAGCGGTTGCGGCGGTTGAGTGCGTTCCTGGAAGGCGAGGTGGCGGCAATGGATTTGCCGGATGTGGAAATCCTGCCGCCTCTTTGATCACCTGCACCGGCCTCTTAGCGGGCTCGCCCGCGAAGAGGCCGGTGCAAATTTACATCGAGCCCAGGTTCAACGCCTGTGCGCAGGCCTGCAGCGACCGGCGCTCGCTTTGCGCATACAGCGCCAGCTCATCCTGTACCTGCAACCCCAGCGCCGCTTCGAACGCTTCGCGGTTGGCGTTGCTGCCGTATTCGGCCTGCGCATCGTCACCCAGGTTGGACTGGAAGATCCCCGCCGCACTCACCGGCAGGAAGTCCTCGTACACCAGCGCCTCGAAGTGCACGTGGCCCGCGTCGATCAAGCCTTGCAGGGTGGTCGGGCGGCCTTCCTGGTCGCGTGCGGCCAGGCCTTTCTCGGTGGCGAAGTAGCGGAAGTACGCCAAGCCCTGTTCACGCATCTGCGCCAGGTCATCCGGGAATTCGGCAAAGTTTGCCTGCAGCAGCGCCATGTAACGCTCGGCATTGGCTTCGGCCGGAGCGCCACCCAGCGCAGCGCGGGTAGCGTCGAGCAACTTGTCGTAAAGCTGGCGACCTTTCGGCGTCAGCGCCGCGCCGCGTTGCTCGATTTCGCCAAAGCGCGCGGTGTGGCTGCCTTCGCGGCCTTGCTGGTCGCGGAAGGCGACCGTTTCCTGCAGGGCCTTGAAACTGGTCTGGCGCAGCAGGATCGGGTGGCGGCGGGTGGGCGGGCCTTCAACCACGGCCTTCGGCGGGATGCCCTTGGCAGGCATGCCGAGCTGGATTGCATCGATATCCAGGGTACGCGGGGTCAGGTGGTTGATGTGCGGGCCCTTGAAGGCCACCACATCGGCGATCAGGCGGTGTTGGTCGTGCAGCTGCTGGTACTGCTCGGCCGTAACGGTAGCGTCCTGGTGCCAGCGGAAGGTGTGCAGCGCCTCCTGCACGAACGTCTCTGCATCCGCGGCGTCAAGGCCACCCTCGCGCTCACACTGGGCGATCAGTTCGAGGGCGCGGGAGGTGAAGATCTGGCGCTTGGCCAGGATGCTCTGTGCCAGCTCGCGCAACTGCGGGTTGTCGATCAGCTCCAGGCGCAGCAGCGAGGTGAACACACGGAACGGGCTGACATGCAGCGATTGCTCGTGCACCGCGCGGAAGGCAGTGGAATGCACCGGTACGCCAGCGGAGCTGAGGTCATAGTAGCCGACCGGCTGCATGCCCATGACAGCGAACAGGCGGGCGATGGTGGCCAGTTCTTCGGCGGTGCCGACGCGGATGGCGCCGTGACGTTCCTGGTCCAGGCGCTCGATTTCGCCGGTCCAGCGCAGGGCCTCGGCCACTTCGGGTTGCTGGGCCATGACCTGCTGGTTGATTTCGCTCACCAGCTCCAGCAGCGTGCCGTACAGCGGCACTTCCTGTTTGTACATGAGCGACATGGCGGCAGAGAACTGCGCGCGGATGCTGTCTGGGCTGACGAAATCGTTGGCGGGCATCGCTAGCTTCCTGGTTGGGTTCGGACGCTTACATGAAAGCTGGGAATGCACTTTGCTCACAAGCGAAAAAAAGTGAGTGTGTCATTCCTTTTTTGATCGACCTCGACGGCCCTTTCGCGGCTAAAGCCGCTCCTACAGGGACCGTGCAAGGTTGGGGTCTTGCGCAGGGCCCCGTAGGAGCGGCTTTAGCCGCGAAGAGGCCCTCAAGCCTGAAGCTGTTCGTGGATCCACTCCACCAGCGCCCGCACCTTGGGCACCTCCGCCGCATGTTCAGCGTACGCCAGATAGTGCGCCCCGGCACTGCGCATCGCATGGTTCCACGGCACCACCAGGCTACCGTCGGCCAGTTCCTTCGCCGCCAGGTAGCGCGGCACCAGCGCTACCCCGCACCCGGCCTGTGCTGCGCTCAACGCCATATAGAACGTATCGAAGCGCGGCCCGTGGTAGGCGCTGACGCTCTGCAGGTCCTGCTCCAGGAACCACTCATGCCAGGCCTCCGGGCGCGAGGTGCTTTGCAGCAGCACCAGCTCGGCCAGCTCCTCGGCACCGGCCAGCTTGCGCCCGGCCAGCAGCTCTGGCGCACACACCGGCACCACCTCTTCGCGAAACAACTCCACGCAAGTGGCCCCCGGCCAGGTGCCCTGGCCATAGAAGAACACCACGTCAGCCGAGCCTTGCAGCAGGGCGAACGGCTCCATTTCGTTGCGAATGTCCAGGTGGATATTGCTGTGCCGTTTGCCAAACCCCTTGAGGTGCGGGATCAACCAGCGCACGCCAAAACTCGGTTGAGTGGCTACCTTCAATATCTCGGTCTGCTCGCCGTAGGTGAGTACGTAGCGGCTGGACATGTCCACCTGGGTGAGGATTTTGTTGACCTCGGCCAGGTACAGGCTGCCGGCCGGGGTCAGCTGCAACCGCCGGCGGATGCGCAGGAACAGGTGGTGGCGCAGCATGTCTTCCAGCTGCGCCACCTGCTTGCTGACCGCGCTCTGGGTCAGGTGCAGTTCTTCGGCGGCACGGGTAAAACTCAGATGGCGGGCTGCAGCTTCAAAGCACTGCAGGGCGGTCATGGAGGGTACCAGGCGTTTTGACATAGCGGTCTCTGCGGCTCAAATCATTACCTGACGGAATGATATGCGGAATAAAGGTCGTTTGTTGTACCTATGTGATCGGATTAATACTGATCCACATCATTTTTCCACCCCATCACCGATGTAGGAGATGCACAAATGGTTGCTGGATTGCTCGAGCGCCTTGGCGTTGCCGCCGAGGCTTACACCCAGGGCGACTACCCTGTTCACACGCCGATCGACGGCAGCCAGATCGCCTCGGTGAAACTGCTCGGCAAGGCCGAGACCATCGCCCGCATCGATCAGGCCCAGAGCGCCTTCGAAGCCTGGCGCAGTGTGCCGGCTCCGCGCCGTGGCGAACTGGTGCGCCTGTTCGGCGAAGTGCTGCGTGAGCACAAGGCCGACCTCGGCGAGCTGGTCTCGATCGAAGCCGGCAAGATCACCCAGGAAGGCCTGGGCGAAGTGCAGGAAATGATCGACATCTGCGACTTCGCCGTTGGCCTGTCGCGCCAGCTGTACGGCCTGACCATCGCTTCCGAGCGCCCGGGCCACCACATGCGTGAAACCTGGCACCCGCTGGGAGTGGTCGGCGTGATCAGCGCCTTCAACTTCCCGGTTGCCGTGTGGGCCTGGAACACCGCCCTGGCCCTGGTGGCCGGCAACTCGGTGGTATGGAAACCGTCCGAGAAGACTCCGCTGACCGCCCTGGCCTGCCAGGCGTTGTTCGAAAAAGCCCTGAAAGCCTTCGGCGATGCTCCGGCTGGCTTGGCACAACTGGTGATCGGCGGCCGTGAAGCTGGCGAAGCCATGGTCGACGACCCGCGCGTACCGCTGGTCAGCGCCACCGGCAGCACCCGCATGGGTCGCGAAGTCGGCCCACGCGTTGCTGCCCGCTTCGGCCGCAGCATCCTGGAACTGGGCGGCAACAACGCCATGATCCTGGCCCCGAGCGCCGACCTGGACCTGGCCGTGCGCGGCATCCTGTTCTCGGCTGTCGGCACTGCCGGCCAGCGTTGCACCACCCTGCGCCGCCTGATCGTGCACCGCTCGATCAAGGACGAAGTGGTTGCCCGCGTCAAAGCCGCCTACGGCAAAGTGCGTATCGGCGACCCACGTAAAGACAACCTGGTCGGCCCGCTGATCGACAAGCAGTCGTTCGACGCCATGCAGGGTGCACTGGCCAAGGCCCGTGACGAAGGTGGCCAGGTATTTGGTGGCGAGCGTCAGCTGGCCGACCAGTACCCGAACGCCTACTACGTTTCGCCAGCTATTGCTGAAATGCCGGCGCAAAGTGACGTGGTGCGCCACGAAACCTTCGCACCGATCCTGTACGTGCTGGCCTACGACGACTTCGAGGAGGCCCTGCGCCTGAACAACGAAGTGCCACAAGGCCTGTCGTCGTGCATTTTCACCACCGACATCCGTGAAGCCGAGCGCTTCCAGAGCGCCTCGGGCAGCGACTGCGGCATCGCCAACGTCAACATCGGTACCAGCGGCGCCGAGATTGGCGGTGCGTTTGGTGGCGAGAAGGAAACCGGCGGTGGCCGTGAGTCGGGCTCGGATGCCTGGAAAGGCTACATGCGTCGCCAGACCAATACCGTGAACTACTCGCGCGAGCTGCCGCTGGCGCAGGGTATCGTGTTCGACTGATGTATTGATGCTGCATGGCCGGGGGCCTGGCCCCCGGTTCGCGGGTAGACCCGCTCCTACAGGGTTCGTCCAAGCGACACCGACCCCTGTAGGAGCGGGTTTACCCGCGAAAGGGCCGCCCTGCGGCCCCAACAAGAACAAATTGCTGGAGCCGGCCATGTCCGAACTGCGTCAACAATGCTTGTGGGAACACGTCAGCAAACCGACCGTCGCCGCCCAGGCCCTGGCCGGTGAGCACAAGGCCGATGTCTGTGTGATCGGCGGCGGCATTACCGGCCTGTCGGCGGCCATCCACCTGCTCGAACAGGGCAAGTCGGTGATCGTGCTGGAGGCCTGGAAGATCGGCCACGGTGGCTCCGGGCGCAACGTCGGCCTGGTCAACGCCGGTACCTGGATCCGCCCCGACGACGTCGAGGCCACCCTTGGCCAGAAGCAGGGTAGCCGCCTGAACAAGGTGCTTGGCGAAGCCCCGGCTGAAGTGTTCGCCATGATCGAACGCCTCGGCATCGACTGCCAGGCCCAGCACAAAGGCACGCTGCACATGGCGCACAACGCCACCGGTATCGCCGACCTCGAAGCGCGTCACGAACAATGGCGCCGCCGAGGTGCCGACGTCGAGCTGCTGACCGGTGCCCAGTGCCAGGAATACTGCGGTACCGACAAGATTTCCGCTGCGCTGCTTGATCGCCGTGCTGGCACCATCAACCCCATGGGCTACACCCAGGGCCTGGCGGCTGCTGTAACGCGCCTGGGCGGCAAGATTTTCCAGCAGTCTTCGGTCGAAGGCCTGGAGCGTGAAGGTGATGGCTGGCGGGTGAAGACTGCGCGTGGCGCTGTGCGCGCCGAAAAGGTGGTGATTTCCACCGGCGCCTACACCGAAGGTGACTGGAGCAACCTGCAGAAGCAGTTCTTCCGCGGTTATTACTATCAGGTAGCCTCCAAACCGCTGCAGGGCACCGCAGCCGACAAGGTGCTGCCACATGGCCAAGGTTCGTGGGACACCCGCACCGTGCTCAGCAGCATCCGCCGCGACGATCAGGGCCGCCTGCTGCTCGGCAGCCTGGGCCGGGTCGACAACAAGCCAGCCTGGTTCGTGCGCAGCTGGGCCGACCGCATCCAGGGCCATTACTACCCCGAGCTGGGCAAGGTCGAGTGGGAAATGCACTGGACCGGCTGCATCGACTTCACGCCTGACCACCTGATGCGCCTGTTCGAGCCGGCGCCTGGGTTGGTGGCGGTGACCGGGTACAACGGGCGCGGTAATACCACCGGCACCGTGATTGGCCGGGCGTTTGCCGAGTTCCTGCTCAAGGGCGAGGCGGACAGCCTGCCGATTCCGTTTTCGCCGATGAGCGGTGTGAGCGCGCCTTCGCTGCGGACGGCGTTCTATGAGTCCGGCTTCTCGCTGTACCACGCGGGGCAGTGCCTGAGGGTTGTGTTGTAAGTACTGGCCTATTCGCGGGTAAACCCGCTCCTACAAATTGTTCACCGCCTGAGAGGGCTGTGGTGAACCTGTAGGCGCGGGTTTACCCGCGAAGAGGCCAGCACAGGCTTACTTGTGCAGCCAGCTGAGGAAGCCACCTTTCTTGATCAGGGCCGGCTTCTGCAGCAACAACGACTCCCGGCTCTGCCGCCGGAACCGCTGCAATTTGCTCAACGCCGTCTGCACTTCGCCACGCTGCTGCAAACAGCTCTTCACCTGTTCCTTGTCGATCCGGTACAGCACGCAACTGGTCAGCGTGCGGAATTCGGCCAGCGAATCTTCGTCGTCGATGATCCCCTCGATCCCCAGCACCTCTCCCGGCCCCATGCGCCCGGCCTCCAGCCGCTTGTCTCCGTCGCGCACCGAGGCCGATACCACACCGCTGCCAATCACCAGCAGATGATCGGAATGCTCGCCCACCCCCAGGATCACCTGGTCCGCCAGGTACTCGACTGCAGTCATGCGCTGGCTCAACGCATCGCGCTCTTCATCACTTAGCGAGCGGAACACTCGAACCTCATCCAGCACCTCGCGCTGGCGACTGCGCGGCGGCACAGCCAGGTCGACGTTCCACATCACCCCGCTGGCCTCCAGATGCCGGTGCGCCAGGTCGAACAACTGGTTACGTGCATCGCCCTTGGTGCCCGCATCGGCCACGAAGCCGCTGGCCTCGTACTCCACCGACTCCAGAGTCGAGGCCTTTACCGTCACCTTCGGCTTCGGGGTCGCAAGGATGGCACTGACGCCCTGCAAGGCTTTTTCCAGCGCATCGAACACACGCTTTGGCCGCACCTTGGCCGGGACCACCACGCTGATCGATACCCCATGCACATCGGCCGGGCGACTGTGGTTGAGCAGCCGCGCCTTGGCCGCCACCGAGTTGGGGATTACCGCCAGGCTGCCGGTACCGGTCAGCAGGCGCGTGGCGCGCCAGTCGATGTCCAGGACCTTGCCTTCGGTGCCGTCGATGGAGATTGAGTCGCCAATCTGATAGGGCCGCGTGGTGTTCAGCACGATGCCGCTGAAGACGTCAGCCAGTGTGCTCTGCAGCGCCAGGCCGATGACGATGGCCATTACCCCGGAGGTGGCCAGCAGGCCCTTCACCGGCAGTTGCAGCACGTAGCCTGCGGCCGCGACCACGGCGGCGAGGAAGATCAACGCCCCCAGCACATCCTGCAGCAAGCGCCCGCCATGGCTGCCACGGGCCACCAGCAACAGGCCGAACACCACGGTCACCGTGCGCGCACCGAACAGCCACCAGCCGATGGCCAATACCGTGGCCATCAGGTTGCGCGAGAGATCGTCGGGCCACGGCGGTGGTTGCAGCGGGCTCATGCCGGCGGCCATCAGCACCGCGCTGAACAGCAGGAAGATCACCAGGCGCGCGCTGATGCGCCAGGCATGACGCTGAATGGGGATCAGTTGCCAAAGCACGAGGTCGAGCAGGATCAGGGCGCAACCGAGCAACAACGGGGACGACTGGATGAACGCCAGCATGGTGGTCTCGGGGGTGAGGGGAGGGCTGTGGGTAGTAATAGAGCAGGTTTGCCGGGCAGGCAATGCAAGCCTGTGCTGGCCCCTTCGCGGGCTTGCCCGCTCCCACAGGTAAAGCGCTGGTTTTGAACCTTGTGCGATCCCTGTGGGAGCGGGCGAGCCCGCGAAGAGGCCAGCAAAACCAACGCCAATCTATCGTTCCTAAAACAGAACGCTAAAGGCAAAAACCGCTATCTACCGCTCCAAAGGTGATGGTTTTAATCTTCTCCCATCAACGCGAAACACCCAACTTACTGAATATCAAAACCCTTAGGAGCTACCCCCATGACCCACTTCAAATACAACCGCCTGAACAAAGACGACGCCGCCGTACTGCTGGTCGATCACCAGGCTGGCCTGCTGTCCCTGGTCCGCGACATCGAGCCGGACGCGTTCAAGAACAACGTGCTGGCCCTGGCCGACCTGGCCAAGTTCTTCAACCTGCCGACCATACTCACCACCAGCTTCGAGCAAGGCCCCAACGGCCCACTGGTGCCAGAACTGAAAGCCCTGTTCCCGGACGCCCCGTACATTGCCCGCCCTGGCCAGATCAACGCCTGGGACAACGAGG
>NZ_JBYSYE010000011.1:27248-123256 GCF_058782925.1 Pseudomonas sp. FW305-E2
GGATTTCGTCAAGGCGGTGAAGGCGACCGGCAAGAAGCAGCTGATCATTGCAGGTGTTGTGACCGAGGTTTGCGTGGCTTTCCCGGCCCTGTCGGCCCTGGAAGAAGAGTTCGACGTGTTCGTGGTCACTGATGCCTCCGGTACCTTCAACGCCATGACCCGCGACGCCGCCCACGACCGCATGAGCCAGGCAGGTGCGCAACTGATGACCTGGTTCGGCGTGGCCTGTGAGCTGCACCGCGACTGGCGCAACGACATCGAAGGCCTGGCCGCACTGTGCTCCAACCACATCCCGGATTACCGCAACCTGATGACCAGCTACAACGCCTTCAACGCCAACAAGTAAGCGCAAACGCCGCGGGCACCGCCAATCGGTGCCCGCCCAGGGCAGCACACCTATCCAATCCAGCGCCCGTCCGCCGTTGCACAGTGGATGCGGGCAAGCTCATCCCAAGGAACGCCGATGAACACCGCACTCCATGACAACCGCGAAGTGGTGACCGTATGCCTGCAACACAAGGTGCTTGATAGCCCGCCGGGCACCCCCGCAGCGCAACCGCCGCGCTGGAAACAGGCGCTGCTGACCTACCTGGTGATCTGCCCGATGACCATGGTCATCCCGCAACTGCTGGCGCCGCTGTTTGCACGCTTCCCGCAACTGGGCGGCGTGATCACCGGCAACCTGATCGTCAACCTGTTCGTCATCCTGCCCGTGGTGTTCTACATCATGCCTTGGGTAACCCGCCGCTGCGCCAACTGGCTGCGCGGCTGAGCCGACGCCTTCACCTCGACACTTTCAAGGAGATACCGCTATGAGCACGTTCGTTACCCGCGATGGCACTTCGATCTATTTCAAGGACTGGGGCAGCGGCAAGCCCGTGCTGTTCAGCCACGGCTGGCCGCTGGATGCCGACATGTGGGATTCGCAGATGGAGTTCCTGGCCAGCCGCGGTTACCGCGCCATCGCCTTCGACCGCCGGGGTTTCGGCCGCTCGAGCCAGCCGTGGAACGGTTACGACTACGACACCTTCGCCGATGACATTGCCCAGCTGATCGAGCACCTCGACCTGCGCGACGTCACCCTGGTGGGCTTCTCGATGGGGGGCGGTGATGTCAGCCGCTACATCGCCCGCCACGGCAGCGAGCGGGTGGCCGGGCTGGTGTTGCTGGGCGCGGTGACGCCAGTGTTCGGCAAGCGTGAGGACAACCCTGACGGTGTCGACCTGTCGGTGTTCGAGGGCATCCAGGCCGGCCTGCGTGCCGACCGCGCGCAGTTCATCGCCGATTTCGCCACGCCGTTCTACGGCCTGAACCATGGGCAGCAGGTGTCCCAGGGTGTGCAGACGCAGACCCTGAACATTGCGCTGATGGCGTCAATCAAAGGCACCCTGGACTGTGTGACGGCCTTCTCGGAGACCGATTTCCGTCCCGACATGGCCAAGGTCGATGTGCCGACGTTGGTGATCCATGGCGATGACGACCAGATCGTGCCGTTCGAGACCACCGGCAAGCAGGCGGCGGAGCTGATTCGCGGCGCCGAGCTGAAGGTGTATGCCGGGGCGCCGCACGGGTTTGCGGTGACCCATGCACAGCAACTGAATGAGGACTTGCTGGCGTTCCTTCAGCGGTAATGGTGGAAAACATTCGCGGGTAAACCCGTTCCTACAGACGTTGTAGGAGCGGGTTTACCCGCGAAGAGGCCGGCCCAGGCAGCAAAAAGCTTGACCAGGACTAACCTTCTTCAACCCACCGCACATCCATTCAAGCCCAGGCCTTGCATCAACCGGCATGCTTCGCAGTCCCCCTGCCGGCCCCTAGTCGGAGAAGCCCATGTCCCAGGATCGCAACGACAAGACCCGTCGCCAGTTCCTCGCCACCAGCACTGTGCTCGGTGCCGCTGGCGCGCTCTGGTCCGCATTGCCTTTTACCGGCCAAGCCGGTTCCGCTCACGCATCCACGCAAGGAGGTTCCATGACCGCCGACCTGATTCTGTTCAACGGCAAACTGCACACCGTTGACCGCGAAAAGCCCACCGCGACCGCCGTCGCCATCAAGGACGGCCGCTTCATCGCCGTGGGCAGCGACGCCGAGGCCATGGCCCACAAGGGCGCCGCCACGCAAATCATCGACCTCAAGCAGCGCACGGTGATCCCGGGCCTCAATGACTCGCACCTGCACCTGATCCGCGGTGGCCTGAACTACAACCTCGAGCTGCGCTGGGAAGGGGTACCGTCGGTGGCCGATGCCCTGCGCATGCTCAAGGACCAGGCTGCGCGCACGCCAACCCCGCAGTGGGTGCGGGTAGTCGGTGGCTGGAACGAATTCCAGTTCGCCGAAAAACGCATGCCCACCCTGGAAGAAATCAACCAGGCTGCGCCCGATACCCCGGTATTCCTGTTGCACCTGTATGACCGCGCGCTGCTCAACCGCGCTGCGCTCAAGGCCGTCGGCTACGACAAGAGCACCCCGAACCCGCCAGGTGGCGAAATCCAGCGTGACAAGTTCGGCAACCCGACCGGCATGCTGATCGCCCGCCCGAACGCGATGATCCTCTACGCCACGCTGGCCAAGGGGCCTAAGCTGCCGCTGGAGTATCAGGTCAACTCCACTCGCCAGTTCATGCGTGAGCTCAACCGGCTGGGCCTGACCAGCGCCATCGACGCCGGTGGCGGCTACCAGAACTTCCCCGATGACTACTCGGTGATCCAGGAGCTGGCCGACAACAACCAGCTGACCGTGCGCATCGCCTACAACCTGTTCACCCAGAAGCCCAAGGAAGAACTGGACGACTTCAAGAAGTGGACCTCCAGCGTCAAGCTGCACAGCGGCACCGATTTCTTGCGCCACAATGGCGCGGGCGAAATGCTGGTGTTCTCTGCCGCCGACTTCGAGGACTTCCTCGAGCCGCGCCCGGACCTGCCGCAGACCATGGAAGAAGAACTGGAGCCGGTGGTGCGCCACCTGGTCGAGCAGCGCTGGCCGTTCCGCCTGCACGCCACCTACAACGAGTCGATCACGCGCATGCTCGACGTGTTCGAAAAGGTCAACCGGGACATCCCGTTCAATGGCTTGCCGTGGTTCTTCGACCACGCCGAAACCATCACCCCCCAGAACATCGAGCGCGTGCGGGCGCTGGGTGGCGGTATTGCCATTCAGGATCGCATGGCCTTCCAGGGTGAGTACTTCGTCGATCGTTACGGCGCCAAGGCTGCCGAACAGACCCCGCCGATCAAGCGCATGCTCGACATGGGCGTGCCGGTGGGCGCGGGTACCGATGCCACTCGGGTGTCTAGCTACAACCCATGGACCTCACTGTACTGGCTGGTCAGCGGCAAGACGGTCGGTGGCATGGAGCTGTACCCGGAAGGCCTGAGCCGTGACACCGCGCTGCAACTGTTCACCCAGGGCAGCGCCTGGTTCTCCAGCGAGCAAGGCAAGAAGGGCCAGATCAAGGTAGGCCAGCTGGCTGACCTGGCAGCATTGTCGCTGGACTTCTTCAGTGTCGATGAAGAGGCGATCAAGGGCATCGAGTCGGTGCTGACCATCGTTGATGGCAAGGTGGTGTACGGTGCTGGCGAGTTCGACAAGCTTGGCCCGCCGCAGGTGCCGGTGCTGCCAGAGTGGTCGCCGGTGACCAAGGTGCCTGGGCACTGGCGCGTTGGTACGCCATCGTTGGCAGCCGCTGTGCACCAGTGCTCGGGGCCGTGCGGAGTGCATGCACACAGCCATGACAAGGCGCGCAAATCGAGTGTTCCGGTCAATGACTTCCAGGGCTTCTGGGGGGCGCTGGGCTGTTCGTGCTTCGCTTTCTAAGGTGAGCTGATGTGAAGAACGGGGGCCAATATCTGGCCCCTTTTTTGTGTCTTCAGTGCCGGCCCTTTCGCGGGTAAACCCGCTCCTACAGGGCCTTTGCTGCCTTTTCGCAGGTAACCCGCACCTACGGGGCCTTTGTGGTCCTTTCGCGGGTAAACCCGCGCATACGGGGGCTGCGCGGTCCTTGTAGCGAAAGGGCCGCAAAGGCCAGCATCAATGGTGAGCCTTATGCTCCCCGCCAGCCAACAAATGCCGAATCCGCACTTCAACCCCATCGGTCTGCAGCATCCTGACCCGCGCCTCGATCTTCAGTTCACCACGGGTCACCCGGTGGTGATGCCGCAGATGCTCCAGCCACGATTCCTCGAAGAAGAACTCCAGCCACAACGCCGGATCAGCACTGTCCCGCATCAACCCCCACGACAATGCGCCATTGCGCTTGCGCATCGCTTCCAGCTCCCGTGCCGCTTGCTGGAAGGCCTCGGCCTTGGTGGGGGCGATGTGGTACTCGACGGTGACCATCACCGGTCCGACTTCCTTGTCCATGTCATCGCTCAATACCGGCACCGGCCAATGCAGCGACGGCGTCAGCTCCTCTGCCTCGGTTTCCGGCAGCGCCACCTTGCAGGTCAGCAAGGTACCCAGCGCCAGGCCGCCTGCGGCCAGCAGCAGGCTGAAGGTGATCGTTGCATGGCTGGCCAGTGTGCCCCACAGCAGGCCGCCACAGGCCATGGCGCCGAAGAAGATCAGAATGTATACCGACAAAGCCCGCGCCCGTACCCAGGCGGGCACCGAAGTCTGTGCAGCCACCTGCAGGTTGGACAGCACCGCGATCCACGCCGCGCCACTGAGCAGCATCGCGGGCAGCAGCGCATAGAAGTTTCGCACCAGCGCCAGGGCCAGCAGGAACAGGGCATACAGCAGGCTGGCCAGTAACACCAGGCGGTCACGGCTGATGCGCTCACGCAGGCGCGGCAGCAAGGTGGCACCCGCCACTGCGCCAATACCGATGGCCGCCAGCAGCAGGCCGAAGTCCGCTGCGGTGCCGCGCATCTCGCCACGCACGATCAGCGGCAGCAGCGAAGTGCCGGCGCTGGCGCAGAAAAAGAACGCCAACGCGCGTAGCATCACGGCCTGCAAAGGCTTGGCGCTGCGGGCAAAGCGCAGCCCAGTGCGCATGGCGCCAACGAAGCGTTCGGCCGGCAGCAGTGGTTCCTTCACCTCGCGCTTCCACAGGAACAACACCAGGATCACACCCGCAAACGAGATGGCATTCAGGGCAAAGGTCAGCCACGGGCCGACCATGCTCACCACCACCCCCGCCAGTGCCGGGCCGATGGCCCGTGACACGTTGATGCCGACACTGGAAAGCGCCACCGCGTTGGCCAGGTCCTCCTTGCCCACCAGTTCCGGTGTCAGTGCGCTCCACGCCGGCATCATCAGCGCTGTGCCGATGCCCAGTGCCAGGGTCAGCACCAGCAGCAAGGTGACGTTCATCATCCCGAGCAAGGTCAGGGCCGCCAGCACGACCGCTACGCAAGACATCCACAGTTGCACCAGCAACAGGTAGCGGCGTTTGTCGACGATGTCCGCCGCTGCGCCCGCCGGCAGGGCCAGGAAGAACATCGGCAACGAGCCGGCTACCTGGATCAACGCCACGTGCAGCGGGCTGGCCGACAGCGTGGTCATCAGCCAGCCGGCGCCCACCTCGTGCATCCAGGTGCCGATGTTGGAGGCGATGGTGGCGATCCACAGCATGCGGAAGGTGGTGTTACGCAACGGGCTCCAGGCACCTGAAGGGGATGTACTCATGTCAGAAGCTGCCTTTGAGTGGGTATTCGATGATCAGGTAGATGCGGTCGATATCATTGCCCGCCTGGGCCTGGTTGGCGCGGTGGCTGACGTGGGAGAACGACAGGCTCAGGTCCTTGGCAGCCCCCGACTGCACCACGTATTTCAGGTCGATGTCGCGTTCCCAGTGCTTGCCGCCGTCGCCGTACTGGTTCACATAGGCGCCGCCCGCAGGCGCATGGCTGCCGTCGATGCCGCGGCCGCTGACATAGCGGCCCATCAGGCTCAGGCCAGGCGCGCCGAGGGTGGCGAAGTTCAGGTCATAGCGCAGTTGCCACGAGTGCTCGCCAGGGCCGTTGAAGTCGGCGTACTTGATCGCGTTGGCCAGGTAGATGGCGTCGCCGCCGACGAAGTCGAACGGGGTGTCGCCCTCGACCTTCTGGTAGGCCAGGCTCAGCGCCTGTGCGCCGAAGCTGTACCTGGCCAGCAGGCTGTAGGCGAGGGTGTCGATCGCCCCGGCGCTGGCGTTGCCGGTGTCGCGGGTTTTGTACAGGTTGCCGTCCAGGCGCCAGTTGCCCTCGGCCAGGTTCAGGTTGAGGTAGGCCTGGCGCCAGGTGTTTTCCAGCTGCCCGGCATACACTGCGGCGCCGAACGGCCCGTTGGGTGCGAAGGTGGCACCGGCCAGGCTGATGGCCCGGTTGTGGGTGGTCGCGCCGTAGCCGCTGAAGTCGTCGTGGGTGGAGCTGTTGTCCTGGTTGTTGAAGGCAGTGAAACGCCCGGCCTGCAGGCGCCAGTCGGGCTGGTCGGTGTTTTCCACCCACCAGCCGGTGGCGTATTCCGGGTGCAGGCGTTTGTCACCGGTGTCGAACACCGGGGTTTCCACCATCATCTCGCCATAGCGCAGTTGGGTGTTGCCTAACTGCATTTTGAGCGCGGCACCGGCGCTGGAGTACTCGGACTCGGCGCGGCCATCGCTGTCGCGTGGCAGCAGGCCGGTGCCGCTATGGCCGCGGCCGCCGTCGAGCTTGAGGCCAAGAAAGCCATGGGCATCGATGCCGACGCCGACAGTGCCTTCGGTGAAACCGGAACGCACCTCGCCGATGAAGCCTTGGGCCCATTCCTGGCGGTAGTTCTGGCCGCTGCCGGAGGGCGAGCGGAAGTCACTGTGCAGGAAATAGTTGCGGCTGAGCAGCGACCAGCCGGGCGCCTCGGCGTGGCTCAGCGCCGGCCAGAGGGCGAGGGTGGCGAGCAGGGCGCGGCCTGGTCCGTGAGTGGCGCGGATCATGAGGGGCTCCGGGGGATGATCCGGGAGTGTGGAAGAAGCGTAGACCCAAGGTCTTGTAAGGGTGTGCTGGGTGGGGATTTGCATTACCTGTACCGGCCCTTTCGCGGCTAAAGCCGCTCCTACAGGGCCACCACCGGCCCCGAGCCTTGTGCAGTACCTGTGGGCGCGGGCAGGCCCGCGAAGAGGCCGGCTCAGCCAGCCAGGCACTCAAGCCATGTCGCTGATGGCGAACTCCTCAGCCAGATGATCGATCAGCGCTCGCACCGAAGGCAGCAACCCACGTCGCGATGGGAAGATCGCATGCACGATGCCGCAACGCGGGTGCCAGTCTGGAATCAGCTCAACCAGGCGTCCTGCCGCCAGGTCCTCACGCACCGCCACCCGCGGCAAGTGTGCAATCCCCACTCCGGCTACCACGAAGTGGCGCAAGGCAAACAGGTCATCAGTCACCATGCGTGGTGTATGCGGGATGACGATGCTGCGGCTGTTGTCCTCACCCTGGAACAGTTCCCACTGGTACTCGCGCTGGGCACTGCCCCAATGCACGCTGGGTAGCGTGCCCAGCAGCTGCGGATCAAAGCCTTTGGGCAGTTGCGCCAGGTATTGAGGTTGACCGACCAGGCACTGGGTGCTGTTGCTCAGCACCTTCATCACCATGTCAGTGTTCTCCAGCGGCGGAAAGCGCACCCGCAGAGCAATATCGAAGCCCTCGTGCAACAGGTCGACACGGCGGTTGGTACTTTCGATGAACAGCTCCACTTGCGGGTACTTGAGCATGTAGCGGGTCAGCATCGGCCCGACCCAGGAGTTGAGCAGGGTGGTCGGGCAGCTGATGCGGACCAAGCCGCGCGGTTCGCTGCGGTTGCGCTCGATGATCTCCGCTGCGCCCTCTGCCTCCACGCGCATGGCCAGGCAACGGTTGTAGTAGGCCTGGCCGATTTCGGTCAGCGAGCAGTGGCGGCTGGTGCGGTTCAACAGCCGCACACCCAGGCGGTCTTCAAGGTCGGCGATTCGCCGGCTGAGTTTTGACTTGGGCATGTCCAGCGCCCGCCCGGCCGGGGCGAAGCCGCCATGTTCGACGACCTGGGTGAAGTAGTAGAGGGAGTTGAGGTCTTCCAATGATCGGTCTCCGGGTATTTGGTTGCCTGTGCCGGCCTCTTCGCTTGTAGGAGCGGCTTTAGCCGCGAAGAGGCCGGCACAGCCCCTACAAATCCATCGTTCATAAATCGGAACGCTAAAGCCAGATTCTGCTAACTACCGCCGCAAAGGTGATGATTTTAATCTGTGCCCATCAACGCGAAACACCCCGAATTGCTGAAAAATTCATAACCCTTGGGAGCACAGACCATGAGCAAATTCACCTACAACCGCCTGAACAAAGACGACGCTGCCGTACTGCTGGTCGACCACCAGGCTGGCCTGCTGTCGCTGGTGCGCGATATCGAGCCGGACAAGTTCAAGAACAACGTGCTGGCGCTGGCTGACCTGGCCAAGTTCTTCAACCTGCCGACCATCCTCACCACCAGCTTCGAGCAAGGCCCCAACGGCCCGCTGGTGCCGGAACTGAAAGCCCTGTTCCCGGACGCGCCGTACATTGCCCGCCCTGGCCAGATCAACGCCTGGGACAACGAGGATTTCGTCAAGGCGGTGAAGGCGACCGGCAAGAAGCAGCTGATCATTGCAGGTGTTGTGACCGAGGTTTGCGTGGCGTTCCCGGCGCTGTCGGCCTTGGAGGAAGAATTTGAGGTGTTCGTGGTGACCGATGCTTCCGGCACCTTCAATGAGATGACCCGTGATGCCGCGCATGACCGCATGAGCCAGGCGGGTGCCCAACTGATGACCTGGTTCGGCGTGGCCTGCGAGCTGCACCGCGACTGGCGCAACGATGTCGAAGGGCTGGCTGCACTTTGCTCCAACCACATTCCGGATTATCGCAACCTGATGACCAGCTATAACGCGCTGACTGCGGGTAAGTAATCAACTATCAGCAACGCGCACAAAGGCCGGCTCTCTCTATAGGGAGCCGGCCTTTTTTGTTTGCTGTACCGGCCTCTTCGCGGGCAAGCCCGCTCCCACAGGGATCGCGCAAGATTCAACGCCAGTGCAGTACCTGTGGGAGCGGGCGTGCCCGCGAAAGGGCCGGTGCAGGCGACTCAGTTCATGGGCTGTGACTCAATCCCATCCAGCAATGCCTCAACCAACCCTTCTGCCATTTCGAGTGCGTTCAGGTTGCTCCAGAACAGGCTCTTGCCTGTGTCATCCAGATGCTCCAAGGCTTTGTAGCCACAGTCGTAGGCACCGCGCAGGTATTGGGCGACATGCACCAGGGCATCGTGGGCGGAAACGCCGGGGTTTACGGTGAACAATGGGGGATGGCCGGCATCGCAGCGGCTGAAAGAGCGTTGTGTGGTGTTGGGGAGGGGTGGATCGGGGACGATTCTTTTCATGGCAATTCCTTCTCCAGGATTGAACTGCAACCACCCGTTTCCACGCAGAAGGCGGCAGTTGTGCGCGGGGTGGAAAACCGGGGAGAAGGCAAGCCGGTAGGCCAAACGGCCTCACGCGCACAACTGCCATAACGGCAGCCCTTCATCACATCCGGGTTTCCACACCCGATCGCTGAACCGACAGCGACCCGGTTAGCCTAGAGAGCAGGCCTTCCCTGGACAATCAGACGGGCGTCGACACGGTGTGTAGGATAATTCCTTGGGATTGGCGTGAACGTAGGAAATGGTTCGCGGGGAAGTAGGACCCAGCTGATAATTAGGCGATTTGTGATGGCTTTTGTGTGTTCGCGTCATGGCGGCGAGGTGATCGTCAGGACATTGCAGGATGGCCTCCAGGTGCCTGGCGATAGTTTTTGGGCGCCCGTGAGATCGAGCGCCGCCCGCGCGGCGCTTCGCGGGTAAACCCGCTCCTACGTTTGTTTCTGGCCAGTCCCTCCTGTGCCAGGCGCGCGCGACCGCCTTGTTTGTACGACGCGATATCGAGGCGTGCGCCAGGGGGGCTCGCGTGCGCGTCCCACAGGAATAATTGGCCCGAAACAAATGTAGGAGCGGGTTTACCCGCGAAGCGCCGCGCGGGCGGCGCTCGATCTTACAGGCACTACAACCCTCAAGGCATGCGCCAAAAGGCCTCAATCCGCATCCGAATCAAACAACCGCTCCAGCTCCACCCGCGCCTCCTTGGCCGTCTGCATCACCTTGGCCCGGTCATCACGCACTTGCCCCTGGGCCTCCAGCACCTCTTCGTCATGTTGGGTAAACCGTGCAATGCGGTCCGCCGCCTGTTCATCGCTCAGGCCCAACCCCACCAGTGCCCGGCGGGTCATTTCCAGGCTGGAGTAGAACGTCTCGCGAATCGGCTCGGCGCCCACATCCGCCAATTTGTGCACATGCTGGCGGTTACGCGCCCGGGCCAGCACCTTCAGGTGAGGGTACAGGCGCTTCACCCGTGCGGCGGTATGAATGGCGGCTTCAGGGTCATCAATGGTGATGATGAAATACTCCGCTTCACCCACCTTGGCGGCGTGCAACACCTCCGGGCGCAGCGGGTCGCCGTAGAACACCGGCACCTGTTCGAACATGCGGGTCATCTCGATGGTGTCCACCGAGGTTTCCAGGGCAACGAACGGGATCTTCTGTGCCCGCAGGATGCGTGCGACGATCTGGCCCATGCGGCCCATGCCGACGATCACCACCCGCGGCGTATCCGTCTGGATCTGTTTGTACTGCTCGGGAACCTCACGCGCCGGTTGCGGGCGTTTGAGGGCGCGGGCGCAACCCAGCATCAGCAGCGGGGTGATGGCCATCGACAGGGTAATGGTCATCAGCAGCAGGTCGTAGGTCTGGGTATCGAACAGGCCTTGGTCCTTGCCCAGCTTGAACACCACGAAGGCGAATTCGCCACCGGCCGCCAGCACCATGCCCAGGCGCAGGGCGCTGGCGCTGTTCAGGCCGCCGACCAAGCGGCCGACGCCTATCAGCAACAGCAGCTTCACGGCCACCAGCAACAGGGTCAGGCCCAGCACCACCAGTGGCATTTCCAGTAGCAGGCGCAGGTTGGCGCCCATGCCCACGCTGATGAAGAACAGCCCCAGCAGCAGGCCCTTGAAGGGTTCGATCTGCGATTCCAGCTCGTGACGGTATTCCGAGTCGGCCAGCAGCAGGCCGGCGAGGAAAGCGCCAAGGGCCATGGAGATACCCGCTTCTTCCATCAGCCAGGCGGTGCCGATCACCACCAGCAGTGCGGTGGCAGTAGACACTTCCGGCAGGCCGGTGCGGGCCACGGTGCGGAACACCGGGCGCAACAGGTAACGACCGCCGATGATCACCACGGCGATGCTGGCGAATACCTTCAGGCCGTGTTGCAGGCTGTCGCCTTGGCTGGTGTCCGGGCCACTGGCGGCCAGCAGCGGTACCAAGGCGATCAGCGGGATCGCGGCGATGTCCTGGAACAACAGGATGGCGAACGCCAGACGGCCGTGCGGTGCATTGAGCTGCTTGCTCTCGGCCAGGCTCTGCAGGCCAAGGGCGGTGGACGAAAGCGCCAGGCCCAAGCCGAGCACGATGGCTGCTGGCAGCGTCTGGCTGAAGCCGAACAGGGCGATGGCGCCGATGACTGCACCGGTCAGCACCACTTGGGCAGTGCCGACACCAAACACCGACTTGCGCATCAGCCACAAGCGTTTGGGCGACAGTTCCAGGCCGATGATGAACAGCAGCAAGACCACGCCCAGTTCGGAAATGTGCGCCACGCTTTCTGTGTCGCGAATCAGGCCAAGTGCTTGCGGGCCGATGACCACACCGGCGAGCAGGTAGCCGAGCACGGCACCCAGTTGCAGGCGCTTGGCCAGGGGGACGGCGAGGACGGCGGCAAGCAGGAAGATCACCGCGGTTTGTAGAAGGCTGCCTTCGTGTGGCATTGGCTCGTACTCCATGAGCTGCCGGGGCAGCGTTCGAACAGTTTGACGGACAATTCTGAGGGGTGGGGTGGGGTCAGACAATCATCTGACGGGAAGAAACATTGTCCTGTTCAGGGTGACAATCGGTGCCGGCGCTTACTTGGCCTCAAGGCCTGTGCTATCTCTGTGGGAGCGGGCGCGCCCGCGAAGAAGGCAGCGCTAATCCGACTGTTCACCGCCACCAAACTGTGCCCGATACTGCGCCGGCGTCATGCCAATTCGCTCAAAGAATACCTTGCGCATGTGTCGGTCACTGCCAAACCCGCACTGCGCCGCTACCACCTTCATCGGCAGGTCACCGCATTCGAGCAGCTTGCGCGCACGATCGATGCGCGCATTCTGCAGGTACTGCAGCGGCGTAATGCCCACCTCACGCTGAAACGTCCGGGCAAAGTTGCGCCCGCTCATGGCCACCAGTTCGGCCATTTTCTGCACGGTGAACGCCTGCTCGATGTGGTCGACGATATAGGCCTGTACCCGGGCAATCGGCGAGTCATCGCGTGGTACCGCAGCCAGCAACGGCCCGTAGGGTGTCTGCCCGCCCTGACGGTGGCGGGCAACCAGCAGTACCTTGGCCACTTCCAGGGCCAGCGCCTTGCCATGGTCCTCGGCGACCACCGCCAGTGCCAGGTCTATCCCTGCAGTGATACCGCCCGAGGTGATCAGGCAGCGGTCCATCACGTAGATCTGCTCGGTCTCCACCTTGGCTTCGGGAAACGCCTGTGCCAGGCGCTCCACGTAATTCCAGTGGGTGGTGCAGCGATAGCCATTCAGTAACCCGGCCCGCCCCAGCAGGAACACCCCGGTACAGATGGCGCCGAAGCGCTTCGCCTGGCGTACGGCCTTGGGCAGCCAGCGCTCAATCCCTGGCAGGGCGGTGTCATAGGCCCCTGGGCCGCCCGGCACCAGCAACAGGTCGACGGCCTCCGGCAAGTCCTCCAGGCGCTGGTCTGCCACCACCTTCATGCCGCATGAGCCGCGCACCACTGCTTGCCCCTCGGCCAAGGTCAGCAGCCGATATTGTCGTTCTGCAGGCAAGAACCGGTTGGCGATGGCGAATGCATCCATGGGGCCGGTGACATCCAGCAGTAGCACATCGTTGAACAGCACCATGGCCACGGTGCGGTGGGCGGGTTTTTCCTGCATGCCTCTGTCGCCTTGAATGCCGGCCGCAGGTAGCGGCCAGAAGCTGAATACGAAACGCATCTTAAGGTATCGGCAAAACGCCTAGGGCCAGCAGCACACAATTAACAACAATTCAGGTTTGGCTCAGGACTTCGTCATGTGCCGGGGGCGAGACTTTCTGCATTGAACAGGAGAGTCGCCATGTACCCTGGGACGCCCGAAGCGCCGCTGCAAACCCCCGGCGCACTCACGCCCGCGCGGCTGCGCCGGGCCAAGGAGCTGATGTTGCACAGCCCGTTGTCGATCATTGAGATCGCTGCGGTATGCAACCTCACACGCAGCCACTTTTCCCGCGCCTTCAAAGTCAACACCGGTCTTTCGCCGCAGGCCTGGCGCCTGCTGGCGCGCATGGAAAAGGCCAAGCGCTTGCTCGCCACCGAGGCGCCTATCACCCATGTGAGCCTGGAATGCGGCTTTTGTGACCAGGCCCATTTCACCCGCGCTTTCAGCCGCCTGGTCGGCCAGCCACCCAAGGCCTGGCGGCAGGCGCAGGTACTTTCTTAAGCCGAAGCTATCCACCGGTATAACCCCTTGCGGACAGTGCCGGCCCGTTATCCCAACCCAAGGAGTCACCCCCATGAGCCAACCCGATTACAAGCGCCTGAACAAAGACGACGCCGTGGTGCTGCTGGTCGACCACCAGACCGGCCTGATCTCGCTGGTGCAGGATTTTTCGCCCAATGAGTTCAAGAACAACGTGCTGGCTTTGGGCGACCTGGCCAAGTTCTTTGGCCTGCCGACCATCCTCACCACCAGCTTCGAGCAAGGCCCGAATGGCCCGCTGGTGCCCGAGCTGAAAGAAATGTTTCCGGATGCGCCTTACATTGCCCGTCCGGGCCAGATCAACGCCTGGGACAACGAAGACTTCGTAAAGGCAATCAAGGCCACGGGCCGCAAGCAACTGATCATCGCCGGTGTGGTGACCGATGTGTGCGTCGCCTTCCCGACCCTGTCGGCGCTGGCGGAAGGCTTTGAAGTGTTCGTGGTGACCGATGCCTCGGGCACCTTCAACGAAACCGTGCAGCAAGCGGCTTGGGTGCGCATGACCCAGGCGGGTGCGCAGATGATGAACTGGTTCTCGGTGGCCTGCGAACTGCACCGCGACTGGCGCAACGACATCGAAGGGCTGGGTAACCTGCTGTCGCAGCGTATTCCCAACTACCGCAACCTGATGAACAGCTACGCGGCGCTGGCCTCGCGTTGATGTAAACCTGTACTGACCTCTTCGCGGGTAAACCCGCCCCTACAATGGCCGCGCCGACTGTAGGCGCGGGTTTACCCGCGAACAGGCCGGCACAGGCTATGCGTGATGCACAGGCAGACTGAAACGAATCCGGCATCCACCCAACTGCGACACCAGCGCCTGCAGCTGCCCGCCGTGGGCCTGAGCGACCGAACTGCAGATCGCCAAGCCCATCCCCATGCCACCGGTCTTGGTGGTATGAAACGCATCGAATACGCGCTCACGCTCGTCCGCCGCGATCCCCGGCCCGTTGTCGTCCACGCAGATCTCCACCTCGTCCTCGACTACCGCCGACGTAATCTTCAGCACCCCGTCACAGCGATACCCCGCCAACGCTTCCAGGGCATTGGTAATCAGGTTGAACACCAACTGCTGCAACTGCACCGGGTCGGCTGTCACGCACACCCCGGCCTTCAGCTGCGTCTGCACATCCACCTTGCCCTTGGCGGCGTCGGCCGAGGTCAGGCGCACCACCTCGCGGATCAATTCGTCCAGCTTCACCGCCTTGAGTTGCATCGGTGACTGCTTGGCCAGGGACCGCAGCGCCCGCACGATGTTGCCGGCCCGTTCGCTGTCGTTGCGGATGTCTTCCAGGCCGGCAATTGCTTCTTCCAGGTCGGGATTGGGGCGTTTCAACCAGCGTAGGCTGGCTGCGGCATTGGAGGCGATGCCCAGTAGCGGTTGGCTGATCTCGTGGGCGATGGACGCTGACAGCTCATTCATCGCCTGCAAGTGCGCACTGCGCGCCAGTTCCGCACGCGAGCGGCGCAACTCAGCCTCCATCTGTGCGCGGATCTGGTTTTCTTCGGCCAGGCGTGTGTAGAACTTGGCCGTTTGTAGCGACACCGCTGCCTGTGAGGCGAGGATTTCCAGCATGGCCAGGCGCTGACCGCCGAACAGGTTGGGCACAAGGCGGTTTTCCAGGTACACCAGGCCGATCAGCACGCCTTGGATCACCAGCGGAAGGCACAGCACCGAGCGGGCGTTGCGCGCCTGCAGCTGTTGGCGGAAGGCCTCCGGGCACTCACTGAGGGCATCATTGAGCACCAGCGGTTTGCGGGTGCGCATGGTGGTGTTGATGACTGACAGCGGTGCCTGGGTCATGAACTTCTGGCAGTTGTCCATGCTCACGTGCAGCCCGGCATCGTCGATGTAGGCCAGGGCGGCCATCTGGAATTCGGCGCCGCTTACAATCAGCAGCGCGCCATGGTCGGCGCCGGAGTGCTGGGTCAGGTGGCCCATCAGGGTTTCGATCAGGCCTTCGAGCAGCACTTCCTCGGACAGCGCCCGCGCGGCTTCGATGCCGGCTTCGAGGTCCAGCCTGGCCTGGTGGGTGGCACGGTAGGTCTCCTGAATCGGCTGGGTGCGCAGAAACGGATGCAATGTCTCAAGCTGGTGCACCTTGCCGGTCGCGCCCCAGATATGGAAGCAGTCGCGGGCGATACGCAGGTGCAGGTTGGCGCCGGAGATCAGGCCGCTGGGGATGCACACCTCGGCCAGCTGTTCGTGGGCCAGTGCCTGCTCGTGGATGAAACCGGCAGCGGTGGCGGCGATTTGCGCCTGGTCAAAGCAGCGGATCGCGGCCAGGCCGTCGCCTTCGAGCTTGGCGATGACGCCCTCGATCAGCAACTGCTTGCTGCGGAAGGTGGCCGGGTTGAAGCCGGCCCAGCGGCTGAAGCGCTCGCGCAGGGCCTGCAACTGGCGCAGCTTGTCGGCAAGACTGCCCGGGGCCTCGGGGCTGCCCAGGGCCAGGCCGCGGAACAGATGATAGTCAGCCAGGTTGATGTGCGCCGGTGCCGCCCAGCTGTTGTCACCGGCCAATGCCAGGTCGCGCATGGCCTTCGGGATATTGCCCATGTAGAAGGCGCACATGGCGGCGAACAGGTGCTGGAAGAACCGCGTGGTGGGAGATCTCGAGGCAGTGGCCGGGGCCGGGCAGGGCATGCCGCTCAGGTTGGCGACGAACGCTTGCTGGGCCAGCAGGATCTGCTCGATATCGCCGTAGCCGTGGCGACGCACAGTGGCCAGGCCTTGCGCCACTTCCTCGACCACGTCCGGCAGGTAGCGGCCCATGAACAGCGAATCTGAAACCAGGTGGTTGCAGGCATAGCAGCTCATCGCCAGGTCACCGCTCAGGTGCGCCGAGTCGACCGCGTCCAGCGCGGTACGTCGGGCGAATTCCATGGGCGAGGTCCAGGCGCTGACCTGGTCCAGGGCCAGCAGCGCGCTGGTCAGATCAGCGTCGAAACCGTGCCGTTCGATCAGCTTGAGCGCGGCCAGGCAACAGGCATGGCCATCATGGTAAGCGCCAAAACGCTCGGCAATCATCACGCCGTACCAGGCCATGCCGTAGGTGCTGCCAGGGGCAACGCCGTGCAGTAGCGACATCTCCATGAGCTTGGCCAGGTGCAGGAAGCTGATGTCGTCCTTCACGAAGAAGGATGATGACAGAGTGGCCAGCAGGCTGATGGCAACCGTCACTTCCTCCGAATCGGTGCGCGGCAGTGACTCCAGGCAATGCCGGTCCTTCTGTTCGATCAACGCCTGCACATGGGCATGACTGGCCTCGACCTGTTGCCAGTCGAGGCCCCGCACCGGGCTGATACCCAGTAAGTCCAGGCCGGCCAGGGCGCTGTCGATGGCCGCCTGATAGTCACCGCGCAAGGTGTACAGCAGTGCCTGCAGCCGGCACGCCCGTGCCTGGTCCAACACCGAGCGAGCACGCTGGCGGCATTCAGTGAGGCGGGCCTCGGCCGCGAGCGTTCGTGACAGTTGCATGTCGCACTCCGTCGCCATGCAGGCGATGGCAAAGCCATGCGTGGCGCGGCTTTCCAGCGTGGCGCTGTGCTGCAGCAACTGTTCGGCAGTGTGCAGGTAGCCAGCGGCCTGCTCGAAGGTGCCGGCGTCGCGTGCGCGTGATGCGGCTTCGCGTAAAAGCTGCAGGAACGCTTCGCAGTCATCCGCTGCAAACCCGCATGGGGTGGCGCGTTGTAGCTGGCTGGCGAGCTCGAACAGCACCTCGTGCATGTGGCCTGGCCAAGCCCGGCGCATGGCCAGGGCGATACGTGCATGCAGCGAGGCGCGCTGGTGCACGGGCGTGAGTGCATAAGCGGCCTCCATCACCCGGTCATGAGTAAAGCCCAGGCCATTCTGGCCCGGTTGCAGGAAGCCGGCGCCAATCAAGGCTTTCAAGGGTTCGACTGGCGGTTGGGCGAGCACTTGCCGAAGCAGGTGTTCATCGCAGTGGCTGCCCGCCGCGCTGACGACCCGCAACAGGTCGCGTTGCGGTGCCGGCAGGCGCTCCAGGCGGTGGACCATCAGGTCGGCGACATTGTCGGAGTAGCAGTGCCGGGCCACGGCCTGCAGGCACCATGACCAGCGCATGGCCTGGGTGTCAAAGATGAACAGCTGGTCTTCGACCATGGCCCTGAGAATCTGGTTGATGAAAAACGGGTTGCCCGCCGTCTTGCCATGCACCCGCTCGGCCAGTTGAAATGCGGCCTCGGGGGCAACATGGAAGCGCTCGCCAATCAGCTCGGCCACCGCTCCAACGGCCAGCGGCCGCAGGTTCAGCGTGGTGCTGCGCACCGCTGCGGGTATGGCCAGCGGTGCACTGGTGGTGGGCGTATCGTTGCACCGGGTGAAAATCAGCAGCAGGTTGGCCGGCGCTTCAGCCAGCAGTTGGGCCAACAGGTGCCGGGTGGCGTCGTCGGCCCATTGCAGGTCGTCGAAGAACAGCACCAGCGGTTGGCCAGGTCGGCTGAAAACCTGCAGGAATTCAATGATCGCGTGCAGCTCCTTCTGCAACACAAGGCGCGTGGGCTTGGCGGGTAATTGGGACAGGGGGCCGAGAATCAGTTGCAGGTCCGGGGCCAGCTTGCCGAGCAGACGACCGTGACCTTTGATACGGCGCTGGATTTCGCGGCGCAGGGTGACGAGGTCCTGACTGTTCTTGGCCAGCAACTGGGTAGTCAGGGCACCGAGTATTTCGATCCAGGGCGTGTAGGGCACTGCTTGGGCGTGGCTGTTGCACGTGCCGACGGCCCAGTAACCTTCGGCGTTGTCCTTGAGAGCTGCTTTGACCAGGCTCGACTTGCCCATGCCAGTAGCGCCGTTGATGACCAGGGCTTGTGGTTTGCTGTCGCGATGCAAGGCCTTGAGCAGCAGGGTGATTGCCTTTTGCTCGGCGCTGCGGCCATACAGGCGTGCGTGGTCGGGCGCTACCGGGTCGGCGCAGCCTGGGGTGAAGGGTGCCATGGTTTTGTGGGCGGCCCACTGCCGCTGGCAGTGAGCCAAGTCCACTGCAAAGGCGCGCGCGCTCTGGTAGCGGGCGTCCGGCTCTTTGGCCAAGGCCTTTGCCAGGACCAGGCTGAGGGGGGGCGGCACCTTGCTGTCCACTTCGCTGGCCGCCCGCGGCTGCACGCCGGCATGCAGCTGTCGCCAGTGCTGGGTGTCGCGCCCGGCCAGCGGCAGCTCGCCTACCAGTAACTGGTAGAGGATTGCCCCCAGGGCATAGATGTCACTGCGCCGGTCGCTGCTGCTACCGTGCGGGCAAACCTGCTCCGGCGCCAGGTAGGCCCAGTTGCCGAGCGGGGTGCCCTGTTCGCTGATCCGCTCTGCCGGGTCGGCGCGAAAGAAGCCCAGGCGCACCCGCTGGTGGGCGCGCAGGCACACATGTTCGGGCTGCAATGTACCGTGCAGCACATTGCGTTCGTGCGCTTGCGCCAACGCATGGGCCGCGTTCACCGCGATGTCGAGAAACGGCTCCAGCGCCGCAGGGCCTTCAGCGATCAGGTCGGCGACTGAGCGCCCGGCCGGGTACACCAGCAAGGGGCCTTCGGCCGAGCGCACGAACGCCGAGGGGATCACCGCCCACTGCGGGTCCAGTTGCAGGCGGTAGTCACGCTCCAGGCGCTGACAGGCGGAAGGTGCCTCGAGCGGCGCGCGCACGGCGATCCAGGCTTGATGTGAAGCGGGGTCGCGCAGGCGGAAATAGCTGAGCTCACCTTCCTGGCCCAGCGCGCTGATCTCGCACCGCTTCAGCCAGCCCTCGTCGATTGACTGGTCGTAATCGATGGGCCTGTGGGCAAGGCGTTCATCGAGCATAAAGCACCCCCGCTAGCGACATCCTGAGGCGCGAGTATACGCAGCGGGCCCAGCGTGGATGCGGGTTACAGCCTGCTTGGCAGGAACGGGCACGCTGTTGTCCGTTATCGTCCCCTGAGGGCTGGCGGGCTTTTGTATAGTCCTTTGGCCAACCTATCCCTCGGGATAATTGTCTGAACGCGTACGCTGGCCTAGGCTGCCCCGGACAGCGAAAACGCCTGTGCCCGCGCGAGGAAGCCATGATCCGAATAGGCAATGCCCAGGTGTCGCTGGAGCGGCGCGAAGTCTTTGTCGACGGCAAGCCGATCCTGTTGGGTGGGCGCGCTTTCGACGTGCTGGCCACGCTGATCAGGGCCAAGGGCCGCGTGGTCGGCAAGGACGAGTTGTTCAGCCAGGTGTGGTCCGGCACGGTGGTCGAGGACAATAACTTGCAGGTGCAGGTGTCCTTGCTGCGCAAGGCCTTTGGCGACCGTAGCCTGATCCAGACCGTGCCGCGCCGGGGCTATCGCCTGGCCGCGCAGATCAGCCTCGAGGTGCCTGGTCAGGCACTGGGCAGGTCATTGCTGCGCAGCCTGGCCGAGACTGTCGAGCCGCTCGATGAGCGCGTGAATGTGCCGGTGCTGGTGGTGGATGACGACCCGTCGGTGCGCACCGCGTTGGGCCGGCTGTTGCGCTCGCAGGATATCCCGCACCACTTGTTTGCCAGTGCCGAGGCGCTGTTCGAGGCCCACCTGGAAACCCCCTGTGCCTGCCTGCTGCTGGACATGCACTTGCCGGGTACAAGCGGCTTGGAGGTACAGGATGCGCTGTGCCGGCTGGCGCTGCCCTGGCCGATTGTGTTCATGACTGGTTTCGGCACCATCCCGATGACCGTCCAGGCCATGCGCGCCGGCGCGGTGGAGTTTCTGACCAAGCCGTTCGATGAAGACCAGTTGCTGACCCTGCTGCAGGCAGTGCGCGCCCGGGCCGTGGCCGAAGGCCGCAAGTGGCTGCAGGCGCGGCAGGTCGAGGAAAAGTACCAGCGCTTGACTCAGCGTGAGCGCCAGGTCTTCTCGCTGGTGGCAGGCGGCTTGTCGCACAAGCAGATCGCCAGGCAGATCGGCACCAGCGAGGTGACGACCAAGGTTCACAAGAAGAACATCATGAACAAGATGCAGTCCCGCTCGCTGCTGGAGCTTGCGGCCATGCACAACCTCCTCGGAGCGCGGACTGCGAGCCTGGGCGGCGCATGAACAGAGGGGTGTGCATCGTCGACGACGATGCCTCGGTGCGCAAAAGCCTGGCCAACCTGCTGCGCTCGGCGGGGTTCGAGACCTTGTCGTTTTCCGCCGGGCACGCATTCCTGGCCTCGCCACTGGCGGGCGAGGCGGGTTGTGTGTTGCTGGACCTGAAGATGCCGGGGATGAGCGGGCTGGAGGTACAGCGTGAGCTGGCACAGCGGGGGAGGCGCTTGCCGGTGATCTGCATGTCGGCACATTGGGATGATGGCTCGGTACGGGCAGCGATGGGCCTTGGGGCACTGGCCTGCCTGGGCAAGCCGTTTTCTGAAGAGGTGCTGCTGAAGGTGGTTGAAGAGGCTTTGGCTGGCGGTCAGTGAGGTATGGCTGTGCCGGCCTCTTCGCGGGTAAACCCGCGCCTGCAGGGGGCATCACAGCCCTGGCAATCTAACTGCTCCCCGGCCGGTACTGCAGGGCCTCGGCCAGGTGCGTCCGGCCAATCGTCTCGCATCCCTCCAGGTCCGCCAACGTCCGCGCCACCTTCAACAACCGGTGCGCCGCGCGTAGCGACAAGGTCAGCCGCTCGCAGGCCCCTTCCAGCCAGACTTGGTCCGCCGCTACCAACCCACAGTGATGCCTTAAACCTTCAAGGTCGAGAAATGCATTCGCACACCCTTGTCGCCTGTGCTGCAGCTCCCGCGCTTCAGCCACCCTGACGGCGACATCGGCACTGGTTTCACCGCAAGGCTGGTTGTTCAATGTAGTGCTCTCGCGAGCCACGGTCAGGTGCAGGTCGATGCGGTCCAGCAGTGGCCCGGACAGCTTGTTGCGATAGCGCGCGATCTGCTCGGTGCTGCAACGGCAGCGGCCAGTGGGGTCGCCCAGGTAGCCGCAAGGGCAGGGGTTCATCGCCGCCACCAGCTGGAAGCGCGCGGGGAAACGCACTTTGTCGCGGGCACGGGCAATCACGATTTCACCTGACTCCAATGGCTCGCGAAGCACTTCCAGTACGCGCCGCTCAAACTCCGGAAGTTCGTCGAGAAACAACACGCCCTGATGGGCGAGCGTGATTTCACCTGGTTGCGGTCGGCTACCGCCACCGACCAGCGCCGGGCCGGACGCAGAGTGATGGGGGTGGCGAAAGGGGCGCTGTGGCCAGCTGTTCAGCGGCGCTTTCCCGCTGACCGACTGGATTGCCGCCACTTCCAGCGCTTCGTGCTCGTCCAGCGGTGGCAGCAGCCCGGGCAGGCGGCTGGCGAGTAAGGTCTTGCCGGTGCCGGGCGGCCCGGTGAACAACAGGTTGTGCGCCCCGGCCGCAGCCAGCAGCAAGGCACGCTTGGCTGCCAGTTGGCCCTGCACTTCGCTCAGGTCCGGGTAGGGGCGTTGCTGCAGGATCAGGCCGTTGGCTGCGTAGGGCGGCAGCGGCACCTGGCCGTTCAGGTGGGCGACCAACTCCAGCAGGTGGCCCACCGCATACACCACCAACCCGCCGGCCAGGCTGGCTTCCTCGGCATTTTCCCGTGGTACCACCAGCGCCCGGCCTGCTTCGCGTGCCGCCAGTGCTGCAGGCAGCACGCCCTGCACCGGGCGCAATTTTCCCGACAGCGCCAGTTCGCCCAGGCATTCCATATCGACCAGGGTGGCAATCGGCACCTGGCCGTCGGCGGCGAGGATGCCCAGGGCGATGGCCAGGTCATATCGGCCGCCATCCTTGGGCAGGTCGGCGGGGGCGAGGTTCTGGGTAATGCGCCGCTGCGGGTACTTCAGCCCGGAGTTGACGATGGCGCTGCGCACCCGGTCCTTGCTTTCCTTGACTGTGGTTTCCGGCAGGCCGACCAGGGTGAGATGAGGCAGGCCGTTGGTCAGGTGGGTTTCGACGCTGACCGCCGGTGCCTGCACGCCTACCTGGGCGCGGCTGTGGACGAGGGCTAGGGACATGAACACTCCGTTGTTGCTGGAAAATGCCGCTTCCTGCGGCTGGGCAAAGAATAGCCAGTGCTGCCACGGCAGGCGCAACAAGTGTGCGTCGTGGTTTTTCAGGGCAGGGGTTTTCCCTGCGTTTTCATGGGCTTCGGCAAAAATGGATCCAATAGGTTTTGCGCAGTCGTCAGGTATGACTTAGTGTTGTTGGGTAACCGCAGTTGCCATGGGATGGCCCTGCGTCTTCTTTCAAATGGACTTGAGGTATTGCTCCGTGCAAACGCTCGCCCGCACGCGCCAGGTAATCCGCGAACTGGTGCAGGCCAGTGCATTCATTGAACTCAACCGCTTTTTCGACAGGCTCGAGGCTCAGTGGCGTCAGGCCCCGTCCGGCGAGTTCCCGGCCTACCTGGCGGCCATCGAAGGGCACATGCTGCTCGACCAGGAAAACCTGAGTGACAAGGCCCTGAGCCAAGTGCTCAGAGCCTGGATTGACGCGTGCCCCAGGGCTTACCACCCACAAGTGGTAATGGGTATGCACTGCTTCCACCGGGCCTGCCAGGTGCAGGTTGATGGCCCACGCAACGCTGCACGCTTGCTGGCGGTCGCGCAAATTTGTGAATCCGCCACTGCGCACCTGTTGCTTGCAATGGACCGCTCTGCGCACCCCGTGGCAGCGGCCATTGGCATGCTGCGCATCAGTGCGCAGTTCCATGAGCCTGGTTGGTTGCTGCAACTGTTTCAGGGGGAGCCTGCACGCTTCAGGCCCAGTGCCCATGCCGATGTAGAGGTACAGGAAGCTGCAGCGCCGTTGCTGGTGAGGCATGGGCTGTTGCCCGTGGCCGAGCTGCCTCAGTCGCTGCCGCGCTACCTGGGCAAGCGGGTCGACCATGAAAGCGAGGACCCTCGCTATTACTGGCTGCGCCATGCGCTGATCGCCCGCCCCGGCTGCTTCGAAGCGATCCAGGCCCTTGCTGTGTACCTGCTGCCCCGCTGGGGCGGCAGCCTCGATGCGTTCGAGCTGTTGGTCAATGGCCCGTTATGCGCAACCTGGGACGAGCGTTTGCGTAATGCGCTGCATTGGATGGCCGTCGAAGGCCGGCTGATGCTGCCACAAGCTTATCCGTTGCAGGCCGTCGCCGACTGGCAGCACGTGTTCGAAGACTGGTCACAACGCCCGTTGAGGCCCAGGGAACGTGCTGTCGTTCTGGCATGGCGGGGGGCGCTGCGCAGCAGGGCATCCGGCGACCATGCTGGCGCTATGCGCGACTTTGCCGCGAGCTTGGCGTGCAATGCCGATCTCGGCGCCATCCGCGCCATGGGCGTGCCGTTTCGCTGTTTGGCTGAGCTGATACTGCGCAATGGCATGGCAGATGAGAGGCAACTGTTACACAGCGCCATTGAGCGCCTGTGTGACGGCGTTTCACATGCTGCTGCCTGTGCATTACGTGCTGTCGGGCACCGTTTCGGGCTGTGGGCGCTGCCAAGCTCGGCCGAGCAGGCAAGGCTATGGTTGCAACGGGCGGTAAGTCGCCAGTTCGCGGGCCAGGCACCGGGGTTCGAAGTGCTTGAAGTGGCGCGATTGCTGTGGGCAGCCAACCGGCATGAAGTGGCCTGCTACCTGTATGAACGCTGCGCCGAACTGAACCTGCCGGGTGCTGCCCTGGCCTTGTATGAGCTGCACCATGGCGGCCTGGCCAACACCCCGGCGCATTACCTGGATGACGAGGCAGCCGGGTACTGGCTGCAGCGTGCGGTGGAGACGGGCAGCAGGCAGGCCAAATACAACCTGGCCTGCCTGCGCATGGACGGCGATGAGGATTTGAACGAGCGCAGTGCCATGCTGGCGGTCAGACGCCTGCTTGTCGACGCGCTGGGCTACGGGCAGACCAATGCGTGTGCGCGGTTACACCTGGGGATTTTGTTACGCCGGTTTGGTGAGGCGCAGGAGCGAAGTGAGGCGGTTGCTTACCTGCTGAGCCTGGTCGAGCACCCGGACCCGTGGCTTGCAGGGCGTGCCAGCGCCGAACTGGGGCTGGCCTGGATGCAGGGACGTGGCACCCGCAAGCAAAGCCGCTTTGCCGCCATTGAATGGGTCAACCGAGCGGCCAGCTTGCAACCGAGGGATTCGGCCATTGGTGATATCCAGGCCCAGGTCCTCAATTCGCACAGTCGGGTAAAGACGTTGTTTACTCAGTGCGGGGCGGCATTGTTCCGCGGCACACTGCATGCAAGTGAGCTACCACCGAAACAGACCTTTACCCACGCCGAGTCGTTGCGGGTTCAACCCGCATCGGACGGGCTCAGGCGCGCACGTAAACCCAGGCTGTCAGGCCCGATGCAAGGGTGACAGCGACGCGCTTGTAGTCGGCAACTTCATAGCGGTCTGCCGCTGCCAGTTCGTCTTCGCTGATCTGGAAGACCATACCGGCCACGCTGTCGTTGGCCTGGCTGCTGGGGGAAACGATGGGATGATGGGTCTTGCCGCTGGTCGCCAGTACGTCCGGGTCAGTGATCTCGACCCAGTCCATGCGGTAGCCAGGCATACGGTCGGCCTGGCCGTTCAGCTCACGGCCAAAGTTGGCCAGTTGCACGGCTTTATCCTGCAAGGTGCCGTAGGAAAACAACAGTACCGAGTATGCGCTGGAGGGCTGCATTCATTCATCCTGTGAAGTTGGGTTCAGCCGGGCTTCCAGCTCGGCTACCTGTTTTTCCAAGGCTTCGAGGCGCGCCCGGGTGCGCGCCAGTACGACCATCTGGCTGTCAAATTCATCGCGGCTGACCAGGTCCAGCTTGCTGAAGGCACCTTGCATCAACACTTTGAACTGGCTTTCCAGTTCCGCACGGGGCTGGGCGGCATCGCTGCTGAACAGGCGCGAGGCCTGGTCGCTCAGGGCATCGAGAAGGGCTTTGGGCGCAAGCATGGGGCTGTCCACTGAAACTGAGAAATGGCCGCCAGTGTAGCACGCACAAACCTGGCGCCTGAGTGCACATTGGCCTTTGTAGGAATGGCCTTGCGTGGCGATTGGGCTGCACAGCGGCCCTGGCAATATCGGCATCAAGGCACAAATCGTAGGGCACTTCGCAGCCCCATCGCGACGCAAGGCCGCTCCCACAAAGATCGCGTGCGGTTTTCAATCAGTTGCACATTTTTCGCGCAGCTTGCTCCACCTCGGCGCACCGAAATTGTGCATGTTTCCGATGCTGGCGACTGGCCAATCCCGACAAAATCACATAACGCTCTGTTTTTCGGCGCTTTGTCCGAACTGGCAAGGTTTCTGCAAAGACCTGTACGAGCCATGCACTGAAGCAGTTCCTTGTGACCAGGCAGTGCGCACGCGGAGCCGGATGCCGACGACGCGTTACAAAGCCAACCGCTGCGCTTAGACTTGAGACGGGTTTGTTTTCCTGGGGCAAGTCCACCAAATCGGGAGAGAGTTTCATGAAGCTAGTCACAGCCATCATCAAGCCGTTCAAGCTGGACGACGTGCGCGAGTCGTTGTCGGAAATCGGCGTGCAGGGCATCACCGTCACCGAAGTCAAAGGTTTCGGTCGGCAGAAGGGCCACACCGAACTGTATCGCGGTGCTGAATATGTGGTCGATTTCCTGCCCAAGGTGAAGATCGATGTCGCCATCGATGACAAGGACCTTGATCGGGTAATCGAAGCCATCACCAAGGCAGCCAACACCGGCAAGATTGGTGACGGCAAGATTTTCGTGGTGAATCTGGAGCAGGCGATCCGCATCCGTACCGGCGAAACCGATACCGACGCGATCTAAGCAGCAAAAAAAGCCTCACCAAACCCAACGCCCCAGGAGAAAACAACATGACTCTGCGTAAGATCGCAGGGCTAGGAGCCCTATTGTCCCTCGTAATGCCTGGGCTTGCCCTGGCAGAGGAAGCTGCCCCAGCGCTTAATTCCGGCGACACCGCCTGGATGCTGACCGCAACGGCGCTGGTGCTGTTCATGACCATCCCGGGCCTGGCCCTGTTCTATGGCGGCATGGTGCGATCCAAGAACGTGCTGTCGGTGATGATGCAATGCTTTGCAATCACCGGGCTGATGAGCATTCTCTGGGTCGTCTACGGCTACAGCATGGCCTTCGATACCGCCGGTATGGAAAAGGGCGTGCTCAACTTCAACTCCTTCGTTGGCGGCTTCTCCAAGGCCTTCCTCAGCGGTGTCACGCCTGACAGCTTGACCTCGGCCACCGCGCTGTTCCCTGAAGCGGTGTTCATCACCTTCCAGATGACGTTCGCCATCATCACCCCGGCGTTGATCGTCGGTGCCTTTGCCGAGCGCATGAAGTTCTCGGCGATGCTGGTATTCATGGGTATCTGGTTCACCCTGGTATATGCGCCGATCGCCCACATGGTGTGGAGCGGTGACGGTGCCCTGATGTGGGACTGGGGCGTACTGGACTTCGCTGGCGGCACCGTGGTGCATATCAACGCCGGTATCGCAGGCCTGGTCTGCTGCCTGGTACTGGGCAAGCGCAAGGGCTACCCGACCACGCCGATGGCCCCACACAACCTCGGCTATACCCTGATGGGCGCAGCGATGCTGTGGATCGGCTGGTTCGGTTTCAACGCAGGCTCTGCTGCTGCCGCCAACGGTACTGCCGGCATGGCCATGCTGGTGACTCAGATCGCGACCGCCGCCGCCGCCCTGGGCTGGATGTTCGCCGAGTGGGTCGGTCACGGTAAGCCAAGTGCTCTGGGCATCGCTTCGGGCGTGGTTGCTGGCCTGGTTGCCATCACCCCGGCTGCGGGCACCGTCGGGCCGATTGGTGCGCTGATTATCGGCCTGGTTTCGGGTGTGCTCTGCTACTTCTGCGCCACCACGCTCAAGCGCAAACTCGGCTATGACGATTCCCTGGATGCCTTCGGCGTGCACGGTGTTGGCGGCATCATCGGTGCCATCCTCACGGGTGTGTTCGCGGCCCCGGCGCTGGGCGGCTTCGGTACCGTCACCGACATCGGCATGCAAGTCTGGATCCAGGCCAAAGGTGTGATTTTCACCGTGGTCTACACCGCCATCGTCACCTACGTGATTCTCAAGGTGCTGGATGTGGTGATGGGCCTGCGGGTCAACGAAGAAGAAGAGTCGGTCGGCCTCGACCTGGCTCAGCACAACGAACGCGGCTACAACCTGTAACTGCGACGCGGTAAAAAATTGCCCGGCTTGCCGGGCATTTTTTTGCCAGTTTTTCAGCATTTCCCGCACGGCAAACGGTTTATTCGGCACGTTCGTGACGTAGGTAAAAAACTTACAAGCCACAGGGCGTTTATGGTGCTTTGCTTTTTCCACGGGCGCGCTAGAATGCGCGCCGAAGGGTGTTTGACGAGTAGTCCACACACTTCGCCAGCCTTTGCTAGGCTTGCCAATAGCGTGTGGCCAGCAGGGGCTAATGGATTTGTCAGGTCCTGCCAGGAGCAGGGCCTGCTGGGTGCCGCCTCCCATCAGGAGTGCCGACCCAAGGGCAGTGGCCTAACCCACGGCCAGTTGAATTTTCACTGGTGGCTGCCGGTCTACGGCTGCACTGGTCTATAACCAACCTGCTTTTCGCAAGTCATGAGGTAGAACATGAGCGACGACGATCTGGAAAATGATGACCTCGAAGTAGGCGACGAAGACGAGGGTGATGAGGTCCTTGAAGGGGCGGCTGACGACGGCGTGGAAGACGCTGGCGATGACGACAGCAGCCCGGCACCCGTTGCCAAGGGCAAATCCAAGGCAGCAGTCTCGGTAGACGAGATGCCGAGCATGGAAGCCAAGCAGAAAGAGCGTGATGCACTGGCCAAGGCGATGGAAGAATTCCTTTCTCGTGGTGGCAAGGTGCAGGAAGTCGAGGCCAACGTGGTCGCTGACCCGCCCAAGAAGCCGGACAACAAGTACGGCAGCCGCCCTATCTGAGTGGCTGATCGCAAAAAAGCCCGCCGTCGCTGCGGGCTTTTTTACGCCTGTGGGTTTTGTGTTGCCCGTGCCGGCCTCTTCGCGGGCATGCCCGCTCCCACAGGTTCACCACAGGGTTCAGGACCTGCGCGGTCCCTATGGGAGGGGGCGTGCCCGCGAATGGGCCGCAAAGCGGCCCCGTCAGCGCCAGCGTGCAAGCACGTCAGGTAGTTGCGACAGGCGCTGGATCTCGGCGTCCGGCGCCTGATCGCCAGCCCAGGCCTTGCCTTGCGGGTTGAACCACACCGCCCGCAACCCGGCGCGCTGGGCACCGGCAATGTCATCGCCAGGGTGATCGCCGATGTGCACTGCCGCACCCGCGTCCACCTCGCCGCGGCGCAACGCTTCAAGGAATGGTGCAGGGTCTGGTTTGCCGATGCCCAGGTCCTCGGCGCACAGCGCAAAGCGGAAGTAATCCGCCAGCCCTAGCCGGCTGACGTCGGCATTGCCGTTGGTGACCACGCCCAGGATGTATTGATGGCGCAAGATTTCAAGTACCGGCTGCACCTCTGGGAAGATCTCCACCTGGTGGCGGGCATGCAGGAACACTTCGAAGCCTTCGTTGGCCAGCGTCTGTGCGTGCTGCTCGCTGTAGCCGACCTCTTCCAGGGCATGAAACAGCACGCGCCTGCGCAGGGCACTGATGCGGTGCTTGAGGCCGGGCTCTGCTTGCACCAGGCGCTCGCGGATGGCGAACAGGTGTTCCACCGGCACACTGCCGAGGGTGGGTGCGTTGGCCTCGAGCCAGTCGCGCAGCACGACTTCCGCGGTAGCAATCACCGGCGCGGTGTCCCACAGGGTATCGTCGAGGTCGAAGGTGATCAGCTTGATGCTCATGAGTCTGTGCCTTTGCTGCGTTTGGCCCGAGGGTGGGCGCTGTCGTACACCGCGGCCAGGTGCTGGAAGTCCAGGTGGGTGTAGATTTGCGTCGTGCTGATGTCGGCGTGGCCGAGCATCTCCTGCACCGCGCGCAGGTCCTGGGATGATTCCAGCACATGGCTGGCGAAGGAATGGCGAAGCATGTGCGGGTGCAGGTGTTGGCCCAGCTCACGCTCACCGGCGGCCTTTACCCGCAGCCGAACTGCCTGGGGGCTGATGCGATTGCCCTGGCGGGTGATGAACACTGCACGGTCGCGTGGGTTGCCGATGCCGCGCAAGCGGTACCAGGCCTGCAACGCCTCGCGAGCCTTGCGACCCACCGGCAGTACGCGGGCTTTTCCACCCTTGCCCAGTACCTGCACCAGGCCGGCGGCGAGGTCGAGGTGATCAAGATCGAGGTTGGTCAGTTCCGATAGGCGTAGGCCTGAGGAATAGAACAGCTCGAGGATCGCCTGGTCACGCCGGGCAATGAAGTCGTCGTCGACGCCACCATCGAGCAGCTGCAGTGCGCGATCGGTATCCAGTACCTTGGGCAGCCGACGCTCACCTTTGGGTGCGCTCAGGCCGGTGGCCGGGTCGTGCTGGCACAGGCCTTCGCGGTTGAGGTAACGGTACAGGCCGCGTACTGCCGACAGCAGGCGTGCCAGGCTGCGCGGGGACTGGCCATGGTGGTGCAAGCGGGCGATCAGCTGGCGCAGTTGCTGGATTTGCAGCGCCTGCCACTCGGCAATGCCGTGTTCTTTGCAGTAGGCGATGACTTTTTCCAGGTCGCGACGGTAGCCCAGCAAGGTGTGCTCCGACACCTGGCGCTCGTTGCGCAGGTGTGCGCAATAAGCCTCCAGCTGGCGTTTCATCAGCGTACCGAGCGCAGGGTCTGGGTAACGCGTGGCACAACGCGGCCGAGCACTTCGGCGATATAGCCGAGGAAAAGGGTGCCGACGCTGCTCTTGTAGTGTTGCGGGTCGCGGCTGCCGATGGCCAGAACCCCATGCAGCCCTTGGTACTCAAGAGCTGCCACGGCGCTGGAGCCTACTTCTCGGCGCTGTTCTTCACCGAACAGGAAAGCCAGCTCGTGCTCGCGCAGGTTGCCACTGACGGTCTTGCCACCGCCCAGCAGGGCACCGATGGCTTGCTGCGCCTCGGCATTGCTGACCCAGCGCCCCACCGGCGCGACGTTGTCGCCGAACAGGATCAGGCTGACGAAGGGCACCTGGAATTCCTGGCGCAGGCTGTCTTCGACCGCCATTACCACTTCTTCCAGGCTGCCGGCATCGAGCAGGTCAAGGATCAGCCGGCGGGTCTTGTCGAACAGCCGGTCGTTGTCGCGGGCCACGTCCATCAGTTGCGACAGGCGATGGCGCATTTCGATGTTGCGGTCACGCAGCAGCTTGAGCTGGCGTTCCACCAGCGACACGCTGTCTCCTCGCTGGTGCGGGATGTGCTGTTCGATCAGCAGCTCGTCGTGCTCGGCGAAGAAGGTGGGGTGGGCGCGCAGGTAGGCGACCACCGCTTCGGCATCGAGCTCGGCGGACTGCTTGGGTACAACCTTGGGCTGATCGGTCATGGCGGTTACTCGTTTAGAGACGAACCTGTCCTTCGTAGACGCGTACGGCCGGGCCGGTCATCATCACGGGCTTGCCGGGGCCGGCCCATTCGATGTGCAGGCGACCACCGGGCAGGTCGAGGGACACCGGGGAATCCATCCAGCCCTGGCTGATCGCCGCCACGGCTGCGGCGCAGGCGCCGGTGCCGCAAGCCTGGGTTTCGCCGGCGCCGCGCTCCCACACGCGCAGGTTGGCGCGGTGGCGGTCGATGACTTGAATGAAGCCGGCATTCACCCGCTGTGGGAAGCGTGGGTGGTTTTCGATCTTCGGGCCCAGCTCATGCACAGGCGCAGTAAACACGTCGTCTACACGCAGCACGGCGTGCGGGTTACCCATGGACACGGCGGCTATCGAGTACAACTGGCCGTCAACTTCCAGTGGGTAGCTTGGCGCCTGTGCATCGGCGACAAAGGGAATTTCGGCAGGGATGAAGCGCGGCGGGCCCATGTTGACACTCACCTGGCCGTCGTTCTGCACGTCCAGCACGATGATGCCGCTCTTGGTTTCCACGCGGATGCGCTTTTTCGCGGTCAGGCGCTTGTCCAGCACAAAGCGGGCAAAGCAGCGCGCACCGTTGCCGCATTGCTCGACCTCGGAGCCGTCGGCGTTGAAGATGCGGTAGCGGAAGTCCACTTCCGGGTTGTTCGGCGCCTCGACGATCAGCAACTGGTCAAAGCCGATGCCGGTGTGACGGTCACCCCATTGCTTGGCGTGCTTGGGCTGAATGTGCGCGTGCTGGCTGACCAGGTCCAGGACCATGAAGTCGTTGCCCAGCCCATGCATCTTGGTAAAACGCAGCAGCATGGGCTTACTCCGGCAGCAGGCTTTCGCCAGCATACAGTTCGGCGACGGTCTCGCGGCGGCGTACTTCGAACGCCTGGTCGCCGTCGACCAGGATTTCAGCGCAACGGCCGCGGGTGTTGTAGTTGGAGCTCATGACAAAACCATAGGCGCCCGCGGACTCTACGGCCAGCAGGTCACCTTCGGCCAGGTTGAGTACGCGGTCCTTGCCGAGGAAGTCGCCAGTCTCGCAGATAGGGCCGACCAGGTCATAGGCACGGCCTTCGCCTGCACGTGGCTTGACCGCGCTGACACCCATCCAGGCCTGGTACAGGGCCGGGCGGATCAGGTCGTTCATCGCTGCATCGATGATCGCGAAGTCCTTGTGTTCGGTGTGCTTGAGGTATTCCACGCGGGTCAGCAGCACGCCAGCGTTGGCGACGATGTAGCGGCCAGGCTCGAACACCAGGGCCAGGTCGCGCTCGCCCACGCGTTCGCGGATGGCCTTGATGTAGTCGGCCACCCGTGGTGGCTGTTCGTCGCGGTAGCGCACGCCGACACCGCCACCCAGGTCCAGGTGGCGCAGGTGTATGCCGCACTCGGCCAGGCGGTCGACCAGCACCAGCAGGCGGTCGAGGGCGTCGAGGAATGGCTCGACGGTGGTCAGTTGCGAGCCGATGTGGCAGTCGACACCGACCACTTCCAGGTTCGGTAGCTGTGCGGCGCGTACGTAGATGGCCTCGGCATCGGCAATGGCGATGCCGAACTTGTTTTCTTTAAGGCCGGTGGAGATGTACGGGTGGGTACCGGCATCGACGTCCGGGTTGACCCGCAGCGACACCGGGGCAACCTTGCCCATTTCGGCGGCGACTACTTGCAGGCGCTCCAGCTCGTCGGTGGATTCGACGTTGAAGCAGTGCACGCCAACTTCCAGGGCACGGCGCATGTCTTCACGGGTTTTGCCAACGCCGGAGAACACCACGCGGTCGGCACGCCCGCCAGCGGCCAGTACACGCTCCAGTTCACCACCGGAGACAATGTCAAAGCCTGCGCCCAGGCGCGCCAGCACGTTCAGCACGCCAAGGTTGGAGTTGGCCTTGACCGCGAAGCACACCAGGTGCTCGGTGCCTTGCAGGGCGTCTGCGTAGCTACGGTACTGGGCCTCGATGTGGGCGCGCGAGTACACATAGGTGGGGGTGCCGTAACGTTCAGCAATGGCCGACAGGGCCACGCCTTCCGCGAACAGCTCACCGTCGCGGTAGTTGAAAGCGTTCATCTGGTTTCCTTACTGCGCTGGCGACTGCTCGGGCTCGGGCTCGGACTGCAGCTCGGGCTGCTGTTCTTGTACCGGGGCCGGCTTGGCTTTTGGCTGGTGCTGGTGCGACGTGTGCGCTTTGCCGTTATCGCCATCTTCAGGCAGATACAGCGGGCCTTTCTGGCCACAGGCCGAAACGAGGCAGGCAACAGCGACCAGCGCCGCGAAGGAGGAAATCAGGCGCTTCATGGGTGAAATCCTTAGAAAAATGCAGTATTGCGCCCGAGTATACCGAGCGACCGGCGGCTTGCCTATGCAAGGACCGGTCCGCCGGGCGGGCTATGCTTAGCCTCTGCGCAGCCCCCCGTAGGAGCGGGCTTGCCCGCGAAGAGGTCGGTGAACGCAACGGCTAAACCTTTGCATTCGGCGGCAAGCGCCCGTATCTTGCCCGGCTTGCCTGTAACGCAGCCAATTTCGAGGTTCCTGCAATGAGTTTGAGTGAAGCGCGTTTCCATGATCTGGTCGACGCGACCCAACAGGCCCTGGAAGATCTGTTCGACGAGAGCGGTCTGGACCTGGACATGGAGAACTCCGCCGGTGTCCTGACCGTCAAGTTCGAGGGCGGCGCCCAGCTGATCTTCAGCCGTCAGGAGCCATTGCGCCAGCTGTGGCTTGCCGACCGCTCCGGTGGTTTCCACTTCGATTACGACGAAGACAGCGGCAAGTGGGTGTGCGAAAAGAGCGAAGAGTTGCTGGGTGAAATGCTCGAGCGTATCGTCTGGGAGCGGGCCGGCGAGAAGCTGGACTTCGACGAAATCTGACATGAGTAGCGCCCAGGCCCGGCCGCCCAAGCCGCTTTATAGCAACGTCAGCCCTGCAGTGCCGTCACCGTGCATCAGCGTATGCCGGCTGGACGAACAGCGGGTGTGCACCGGTTGCCATCGGCATGTCGAGCACATTCGCGAATGGCGCTCGGCCGATGACGAACGGCGCCGTCAGATCTGCCGCGAGGCCCAGGTCTTGCGCGAGCAGCGCTAAGGCACACTGAGCGCAGGGGCTTGAGTATTTGCCCGGCTGTGGTAGTGTCGGGTTCTGCGTCGGTGACGCCAAAGCCTTCTCAAACCCCGCCCTTGGGCGGGGTTTTGCTTTATTTGCACATTGAAAACTGCCTGTTCAAAGGAGTCTGACTGGATCATGAGCACCAAGCCTTCCCTCATCCTCACCCGATTGGACGTACAACGTCTGGAGCGTCTGATCGACAGCCTCGACGAGAGTACGCCGGGTGTGCTCGCCCTGCAGGACGAGCTTGACCGCGCCGAGCAGGTGGTCGGTCACGAGGAAGTGCCGGCGGGCGTGGTGACCATGAACTCGCGGGTGCACTGCCGTGAGGAAGCCAGCGGCAAGGACTACCACCTGACACTGGTGTACCCCAAGGATGCCGGGCCGGAAGGCAAGGTCTCGATCCTGGCGCCGATTGGCTGCGCTTTGCTGGGGCTGTCGGTGGGCGAGCAGATCGACTGGCCGGCACCGGGGGGCAAGACCCTCAAGCTGAAGCTGCTGGAAGTGGAGTACCAGCCGGAGGCGGCGGGCGATTACGACCTGTAAGGGCCAGGGGGCCGTTTCGCGGCCCGTTTGCAGCGCAAGGCTGTTGCTACAGAGAGATGCACTCTTTTGTCGCCGCCTTGTGCTGCGAGTTCAGGCGCCCTCCGCCAAAACCTGCTCCAACCCCTCATTCAGAGCCTGCTCCAGCACCCGCTTGTAGCTCAGGTAGGCCTGCGTTGCCCCCAGCCGGTCATCCAGCAACTCGGACAAATCCAGGTCGGTGATATAGCACCGGTACTGCGCTGTGCCACGGCGCTGACCGATGATCTGCCTGGCCACCACCGCATACAGCTGCTCACCATGTTCCAGCTCGGAAAACTCCTGCTGGTCGCAGTACAGCGTCACATGCGCCACGCCCGCTACACCCGCCTGGATAATCGCCTGTACCTCATAGTAAGGCTGGTCGCTGCCCTCGGCCGGGGCCAGGCGCGGCTCGATGTTGCGTGCCTTGCCTGGGCCGGTGGGCAGCAGCTGCGCGTAGTGGATATCCAGCGAGGCGGGTCGCAGGCTATCGAGGGGCAGGCGGGCATCGCGGCGCATCACCACCGAGCGCAGAAAACGTTGCAGTGGCAACAGCAGATGCGCTTCGTCATGCAGCGGCAGGCGTTGTTGCCACAATGCGTTGTATTCATCCAGCACATACACATCGGCCCAGCCGCCCTGCAGGCGGTAGAACACCTGAATGCAGGCTGGCCGGCCTTGCTCCAGCACCAGGCGCAGGTCGTGGTCCTGCAGCGCATTGGCATCCAGGTACAGCGGGCTGTAGGTGCCTCGCTCTTCGCCCAGGTAGGCCAGTAGCGCCTCATGCTCGGCCAGGGTCGTCAGGCTGACATGCTCGGGTAACAGCTCCAGCACATGGGTGTGGTGGGCCACTTGCAGCAGGTAGCGGTGGTGGAGCCCTTGATCCCGCAGCAGCTGGGCGGTGTCGAAAATTTCCTCTACGCGCTGGCCGATCGGCTGGGCGCGGCTTTGGCAGAAGCAGCGTACTCGCACCCTTGGCCGGTGGCCGCGCTGCGCCGGGCTGTTGAGGAAGTCGCGCAGGCAGCGCACCAGCGCGTGTTCACCGTCATAGCGCTGGACCAGCACCTCGTTCCAGCTGTTGACGGTGACCTGGTCCAGGGTCAGCACCAGGTTTTCGCGCACGCCAGCGTAGCTCAACGCGTCGGTGCGCTCTGTGGTCATCAAAACGTTCAGCTCGCGGTGGTGGCGCAGCGGGTCGACGCCGACGTTGACCAGCAACAACACCTCATCGGCAACGCTGGGCTGCAAAAGGCGCACTTCGCTGACGGTCGGCAAGGGCAGGGGGACACTTTGCCGCAGACAGCCCAGCAGGTTGAACAGCTCGAATTCCCCAAGGTCGCTGGCCCCTGGATGCAGCGCCATGCGGGTGCTGCTGTCGATCACTCCGTTGCGATGGGCCCAGGTCAGCAGTTCGAGTAGCTCGCGGCAGCGTTTGATCGGGCTGAAGTGCTGCACCTCATGGGTGCTCAGGTTGCCGCTGTACAGCTCCCAGTGGTAGCTGCCCGGCTCCTTGCGGTTGGGTGCCTGGACCAGCGTCAGGGTGCCTTCGGCGAGGTCAGGGGCGATGCCGGGGTTAATCACTTCGACCTTGCCGGCGCGGCGCTCGAAGGCTGCGTACAGGCGCCGGCCCAGCACATTGAGGTCGCGCTGGTCGGCGCGGCTGCTGGCGTTCTGGGTGCGAGCGAACTGGCTGAGGAAGCGATAACTGAGATTAAGCTCGGCCACCAGCTCACGCCGCTCGACGGCAACCTGCTGCACTTTCCATTGGCTGCGGCTGTCCAGCAGGGCCAACTGGCGCTGGTCCCAGCCCCACTCGTCGGTCAGGCGCTGCAGCAGCCGGCGTTGCCAGCCATGGCTGCGGCCCTGGTCGCTGAGCTTCTTGTTCACCTTCAGGTACAAGCTGCGCCGTACCAGCTCCAGGCGCGCGGGTTCACCGCGTTGCAGCAGGTAACGTTCGATGCGCCGGTAGACCATCACGTAGGGGTCCAGCTCGTCGAGGTCAAGCTGGTTGGCAAACACTGCCTGCTTGTAGTCCAGGCTCAGGCAGCGCACCGCAGGGTGTTCGCCGGCGTAGGCTTCGGTCAGCAGCAGTTTGAGCAGCGATTTGTAGGGCGAGTCGATGCCTTTGAACAATTGCCACAGGCCAGCGCCGACGAACTCACCGGGCGGAATGTGCGCCAGGTTGCCGAGGTCAAGGGCTTCCTGGCTGCGGATAAAGCGCTTGGACAGCAACGTCTGGGTGTAGCTGTAATAGTTGTGCTCCTCGTACACCGGTACCAGCCACCACAGCGGCGTACGCCCGGCCAGCCACAGGGTGGTGCGGTAGAACTCGTCCAGCAGCAGGTAGTGCTGGGTGGTGCCGCAGTCGTCGGAGCCGAGCTGGCCATCGCGCTGACCCTGGGCGAAGCCCTGTGTGTCGATCAGGAAAAAGTGTGCTTCGGCGCCCAGGCTTGCCGCCCAGGCCTCCAGCAGCTGGCACTTGCGGCGCAGCTCACCCAGCAGCTGTTCGGGCAACCCGGGTGCATGGCACACCCACAGGTCCATGTCGCTGTGCTCGGCCTGCGCCAGCGAGCCCAGGCTGCCCATCAGGAACAGGCCGTGGATCGGGCGTGGCGGGTTGCCATGCTGGGCCTTGTAAGTGAACGAGCGGGCCAGGCGTTGGGCATCTGCCACCAGCTCGGCGCTTGGCTCGTAAGCCGATACGCCCGCAGGGGTGTTGCCGGAGACGTAACCCGGCAATAACGGGTGGTTCACGTGAAACAGCAGCGGCAGCAACGACAGTACCTGTTGCTGGCGCGTTGACAGGCCTTCCTTTGCCCGCTGCAGTCGGCCCTGGTTGAGATGCAGGAAGCGCGCACGCAATGTCGCCAGGACCTTGCGGTCGATGCCTTCGTCCAGGTCAGGGCGGATTTCGTGAGGGTGGTTCATTGCGCGCTCGGGCAGGCCATTGAAGCTGTGGCGAGTTTAGCCTGAGTGGCGGGGTCGGATAAGCGGTAATTGAAATTCTGGCGCCATTTTTCCAGCGCTGGCCTGCTCCAGCTTTCGCTGCGCTTCAGGCATGATGGGCGCATTGAGTTCATGTAGAGAGTGTCCAATGCGTGTATGGATCGATGCCGACGCCTGCCCCAAGGCGGCCAAGGATCTGATCGTCAAGTTCGCCCTCAAGCGCAAGTTCGAGGTGGTGATGGTGGCGGGGCAGGCTGTGGCCAAGCCGGCGTTCGCGATCGTGCGTCTGATCGTGGTGCCCAGCGGCATGGATGCGGCCGACGATTACATTGTGGAGCACGCCGTGCCTGGCGAGCTGGTGATCTGCAGTGACGTGCCGCTGGCCGACCGTCTGGTGAAAAAGGGCGTGGCCGCATTGGACCCGCGTGGGCGTGAGTTCGACGAGCGCAACATGGGCGACCGCCTGGCGGCGCGCAACCTGTTCACCGAGCTGCGTGAGCAGGGGCAGGTGGGGGGCGGGCAGGCGGCCTATGGCGAACGTGAGAAACAGGCGTTTGCCAATGCACTGGACCGGATCATTGCCCGGCTCTCGAAAAGCTGAGCGCTGACACGGTTCCTGTCGGCGACAGCCCAGCGTGGCGCGGTGGATGGCACCGGCTTTGCCGGTGTTCGCGGGTAAACCCGCTCCTACAGGTGATCGCGCAGGCTTTTCATGAGTTGCCCCCACAGGTACCGCGTGGCCTTGAAGCCTGCGCTGGGCCTGTGGGAGCGGGCATGCCCGCGAAGAAGCCAACGCAGTAATTTACTCGTGCGTCAGCTCCAGCACTCGGTCCACCAGCTTGTAGATCCCGCCCGCCGCCTCGCTGATCGACTTGGCCTCCATGTACGCCGGGGTCGTCACGAGCTTGCGCTGGGTGTCTTCGACAATATCGTGTACATCGCATTCTTCATGGGTGCCACCCATCTTTTCGACAGCCGCCGCAGTGCCGGCATCGCTCCCGATGGTGCAGACCACGCCCGGTCCATAGATCTTCGCCGCCAGCGCCGGCGAGATGCAGATCAGGCCAACGGGTTTGCAGGCGTCGGCAAAGGCTTCGGCCAAAGCCAGCACGTCTGGGTTCACGCTGCAATTGGCGCCTTCCACGGCAAAGTTGGAGAGGTTTTTTGCTGCCCCGAAACCACCCGGCACGATCAGCGCATCGAAGTCTGCGGCCTTGGCCTCACGGATATCCTTGACCTCGCCGCGGGCAATGCGCGCCGACTCCACCAGCACATTGCGCGATTCGGGCATTTCTTCGCCGGTCAGATGGTTGATTACATGCATCTGTGCGATGTTCGGCGCGAAGCACTGCACCTGCGCACCGCGCTGGTCGAGGCGCAGCAGCGTGATCACGCTTTCGTGGATTTCGGCGCCGTCATACACGCCACAGCCGGAAAGAATCACCGCTACTTTTTTTGTCATGCTCATTACTCCAGTGTCGAGGCGCTAAATGTCCTCTAGTTTGGCAGATGTCGCCATAGGGATTCCTGCGGGGGCGGCCTAATCTTGGTGGATAACGCCTGAGGTCGCGCCCATGGACCTGATACTGCTGGCCGTGCCGTTCTTTTTTGTGCTGATAGCCGTCGAGCTGGTCGCCGACCGCGTGCGCGGCCGGCACAATTTCACCCTGGCCGACTCGATCAACAGCCTGAGTACCGGCGCACTGTCGACCAGTACCGGCCTGCTGACCAAAGGCGTAGGGCTGGTCACCTATGCTCTGGTCTTCGAGCACCTGGCGCTGTTGCAATTGCCGGCGCAGGCAGGGTGGGTCTGGTTGCTGGCCTTTGTCCTGTACGACTTCTGCTACTACTGGCTGCACCGCCTGGGGCATGAGCGCAACGTACTGTGGGCTGCGCACTCGGTGCATCACCAGAGCGAGGAGTACAACCTCACCACGGCGCTGCGCCAGACCAGTAGCGGGTTCCTCTTCTCGTGGTTGTTCTACCTGCCGCTGGCGCTGCTGGGTGTGCCGCCACTGGTGTTCATCACCGTCGCCTCGCTCAACCTGCTGTATCAGTTCTGGGTGCATACCCGGCATATCCCTAAACTTGGCTGGCTGGAGTGGGTGTTGATCACGCCGTCCAATCATCGCGTCCACCATGCGCAAAACCCTGCTTACTTGGATCGCAATTACGGTGGTGTGTTCATTCTCTGGGACCGTCTGTTCGGCACGTTCAAGGAGGAGGACCCGGCCGAGCCGGTGGTGTTCGGGGTGACCACGCCGCTGGCCAGCTGGAACCCGCTATGGGCCAACCTGCAGTTCTATGCCCAGCTCTGGCACGACGCCCGGCGCACCACTAGCCTGTGGGACAAGCTGCGTATCTGGTTCATGCCTACCGGCTGGCGCCCGGCCGATGTGGCCGCACGCTACCCACAGGCCAAACAGGACTTGGCGCTGTTTCGCAAGTTCGAGATTGCCCTGGGGCGCGGGCAGCAAGCCTATGTGGCGGCGCAGTTCGTGGTTTATGTGGCCTTGGGCAGCTACCTGATGGATGTGGCCGACCGCGTGCCGGCCGCCGCGCTGGTGCTAGGCTGGTCACTGATGGCGTTTGGTTTGTTCGTGCTGGGCGCGTTGCTGGAGAACCGGCCCTGGTCTGCACGCCTGGAGCTGGCGCGGTTGTGTCTGAATGCGCCGGCATTGTACCTGGCCGGCGCCTGGGGCTTAGCGGTGGTCGCCCCGCTGGCCTGGTTTCTGCTCGTGGCTTACAGCCTGCTCAGCCTCTGGGGGCTGGGCCTGGCTCGCCGCCCTGCGCTCCGCGCGCAGAGTGCGGAAGCGCCGGCGCAGCCACAGCAGGCCGCCCAGCGCCACCAGGCCGCCAAGCACCCATAGCTCGTAACGCTTGACGTTGCCCAGCAAGCCTTCGAGGATGGCGCCGAAGTGGTAGGCGGCGGCGCCCAGGGCTACTGCCCAGATGCCCGCGCCAATCCCGTTCAGCAGCAGGTAGCGGCGTGGCGGGTAACCCGACAGGCCGATGGCCACCGGCATGACCGTGCGCAAGCCATAGACAAAGCGGAAGCTCAGCACCCAGATATCGGGGTGGCGGCGGATATGGTCCAGCGCCCGGTCGCCCATTGCCTGCCAGCGCGGCTTGCGCGCCAGGATCCTGCGCCCGTGGCGTCGGCCCATGAAGTACCACAACTGGTCGCCCGCGTAGCTGCCGAAGAAGGCCACCAGGCACACCAGATTGATATCCATGTAACCGCGGAACGCAAGGAATCCCGCAAGCACCAGAATGGTCTCGCCTTCAAAGAAGGTGCCTAGAAAAAGGGCGAAGTAGCCGAAATCCTGCAGGAATTGTTGAAGCATTTTCTGAGGTGCTGGCGAAATGAACGCGCAGCCTACCCCTTCGCGCGCGTTCGTGAAAGTGTCCAAATGTGTCTCGACGTGAACATTTCCAGCGCAGACAATGCCAGAGGCCACTTGCCACGGCTTGCCCATGTGTGTAACACGGGCGTCATAATGGGCGCTTATCTTGCCGCTCAATAGATGATAGGGCGTTAACGTCCTCAGGAACGCCAGATGAATAATGAAGTGCTAAGCCCTGTCGCGATCAAGGATGCTCAGGAGCTTCCAGAAGAGATGCTGCAGACCCCGCCAGACCTGCCTCCGGTGGCCGAGCCTGTAGCGGAACAGGTGGTCGAACCTGTGGCTCCGGTGCCCGCGCCGTCCCCGGCCATCGCCGTCCCTGGCCTGGACGACAGCAGCCTGTACATTCATCGCGAACTCTCGCAACTGCAGTTCAATATCCGGGTGCTGGAGCAGGCACTGGACGAGAACTACCCGCTGCTGGAACGCCTCAAGTTCCTGTTGATCTTCTCCAGCAACCTCGACGAGTTCTTTGAGATTCGTGTCGCAGGCCTGAAGAAGCAGATCAACTTCGCCCGTGAACAGGCCGGCGCCGATGGCCTGCAGCCGCACCAGGCGCTGGCGCGTATCAGCGAACTGGTGCACATCGAGGTAGAGCGCCAGTACGCGATCCTCAACGACGTGCTGCTGCCAGAGCTGGAAAAGCACCAGATCCGCTTCATCCGCCGCCGCTACTGGACACCCAAGCTCAAGACCTGGGTGCGCCGCTACTTCCGCGACGAAATTGCCCCGATCATTACTCCGATTGGCCTCGACCCGACTCACCCGTTCCCGCTGCTGGTGAACAAGAGCCTCAACTTCATCGTCGAGCTCGAGGGGGTGGACGCCTTCGGTCGCGACTCGGGCCTGGCGATCATTCCGGCACCACGCCTGCTGCCGCGGGTTATTCGCGTGCCGGAAGAGGTGGGCGGCCCGGGCGCAAACTACGTGTTCCTGTCGTCGATGATCCACGCGCACGCCGACGACCTGTTCCAGGGCATGAAGGTGAAGGGCTGCTATCAGTTCCGTCTGACGCGCAACGCCGACCTGGCGCTTGACTCTGAAGAGGTCGACGACCTGGCCCGCGCGCTGCGCGGCGAGCTGTTCTCGCGCCGCTACGGTGACGCCGTGCGCCTGGAAGTGGCCGACACCTGCCCGAAACACCTGTCGGACTACCTGTTGAAGCAGTTCAGCCTCAGCGAAAGTGAGCTGTACCAGGTCAATGGCCCGGTCAACCTCACCCGCCTGTTCAGCATCACCGGCCTGGACAGCCACCCGGAGCTGCAATACACACCGTTCACCCCGGCGATCCCCAAGCTGCTGGCGAACGCTGACAACATTTTCAGTGTGATCAGCAAGCAGGACATCCTGCTGATGCACCCGTTCGAGTCCTTCACGCCAGTGGTCGACCTGCTGCGCCAGGCCGCCAAGGACCCGCACGTGCTCGCCGTGCGCCAGACCCTGTATCGCTCGGGGGCTAACTCGGAAATCGTCGACGCCCTGGTGGACGCAGCGCGTAACGGCAAGGAGGTCACTGCGGTGATCGAGTTGCGTGCGCGTTTTGACGAAGAGTCCAACCTGCAGATGGCCAGCCGCCTGCAAGCGGCCGGTGCGGTAGTGATCTACGGTGTGGTCGGGTTCAAGACCCACGCCAAGATGATGCTGATTCTGCGCCGCGAGCAGGGCGAGATCGTGCGTTATGCGCACCTGGGTACCGGTAACTACCACGCCGGCAACGCTCGCCTGTACACCGATTACAGCCTGCTGACTTCTGACGATGCGCTCACCGAAGACGTCGGCAAGCTGTTCAGCCAGCTGATCGGCATGGGCAAGACCTTGCGCATGAAGAAGCTGCTGCATGCGCCGTTCACCCTGAAAAAGGGCATGCTCGACATGATCGCGCGGGAAACCCAGTTTGCCCTTGAAGGCAAGCCGGCGCACATCATCGCCAAGTTCAACTCGCTGACCGACGCCAAAGTCATCAAGGCGCTGTACAAGGCCAGCCAGTCGGGCGTGAAAATCGACTTGGTGGTGCGTGGCATGTGCTGCCTGCGCCCGGGCATTCCGGGGGTTTCGCACAACATCCAGGTGCGCTCGATCATTGGCCGCTTCCTCGAGCACACGCGGGTGTTCTACTTCCTCAATGGCGGCGAAGAGCAGATCTACCTGTCCAGCGCCGACTGGATGGAGCGCAACCTCGACAAGCGTGTCGAGACCTGCTTCCCGGTGGAAGGCAAGAAACTGTTGCTGCGGGTGAAGAAGGAGCTGGAAGGCTACCTGACCGACAATACCCACGCCTGGACCTTGCAGCCGGACGGGCGCTACGTGCGCAGCACCCCGACCGGCAACCAGAACCCGCGCAGCGTTCAGGCGACTCTGCTGGAGCGCCTGAGCAACCCGGTCCTCAACGTACGCTGAGGACGAAGCCGACCCGGGCCAGCCACTCCGCCTCGTTGGCGAAGTCGGCCTGGGTCAGCTGGTTCTGCTCCAGCCAACCGTCAGGGAAGGCTACATCCAGGCTGTTGTCCCCACCGTGCAGTTCTACCTTTGGCATTTGCTGAGTGCCGCGGATGTGGTGGAACAGGATGGCAAAGCGCAGCAGCACGCACAGGCGCAGCAGCTTGACCCCTTCATCACCCAGTTCGGCGTAACGGTCCTTGGGGATGTTGCGGCGGTGGCCGCGTACCAGCAGGGCCATCATCTGCTGATCTTCCCGGGAAAAGCCTGCCAGGTCCGAGTGCTCGATCAGATAAGCGCCGTGCTTGTGGTAGTGATAATGGGCAATGTCCAGCCCGATTTCGTGCACTTTCGCGGCCCAGCCCAGTAGATCGCGCCAGTTTCCGTCTTTCAGGTCCCAAGCGTCGGCCACCTGGTCGAATGCGTGCAACGCCTTGCGCTCGACGCGCGCAGCCTGGCCCTGGTCCACGTGATAGCGCTCCATCAGCGAGTTCAGGGTGCGTTCGCGCACGTCTTCGTGGTGGTGGCGGCCAAGCAGATCGAACAGCACACCTTCGCGCAGGGCGCCGTCGCAGTGGTCCATGCGGTTCAGTTCAAGGGCATCGAAGATCGCTTCGAGAATCGCCAAGCCAGCCGGGAAGATAGTGCGGCGGTCTGGCTTGACGCCGTCGAAGTCGATCTTGTCGACTTCACCCAGCTTGAACAGCTTGCGTTTGACCCAGGCCAGGCCTTCGGCGTTGACCTCGCCATTGCCCAGGCCGCCGGCCTTGATGGCAGCGCCGATGGCGCGAATAGTGCCGGATGAGCCGATGGCCTCATCCCAGGTCAGGCGGTGCAGGGCATTTTCGATGCTCATCAGTTCCAGGCGCGCGGCCGTGTAGGCCTGGGCATAGCGGGCGGGGGTGATCTTGCCGTCGCGGAAGTAACGCTGGGTAAAGCTCACGCAACCCATCTGCAGGCTTTCACGCAGCAGCGGCTCGAAGCGCTGGCCGATGATGAACTCGGTACTGCCGCCGCCGATGTCGGCCACCAGGCGCTTGCCGGGGGTGTCGGCCAGGGTGTGCGACACGCCCAGGTAGATCAGGCGCGCCTCTTCACGGCCAGAGATGACCTCCACCGGGTGGCCGAGGATGTCTTCGGCGCGCTGGATGAATTCGTTACGGTTGCGCGCTTCGCGCAAGGCGTTGGTACCGACGATACGCACGGAGCCTGCCGGCATGCCGTTGATCAGCTGGGAAAAGCGCTTGAGGCAATCCAGGCCCCTTTCCATTGCCTCTTCACTGAGCATGCGCTCTTCGTCGATGCCGGCGGCCAGTTGAACCTTCTCGCCGAGCCGCTCAAGGATGCGGATTTCGGTATGGTGGGCCTTGGCCACGACCATGTGAAAACTGTTGGAGCCAAGGTCGATGGCGGCGATCAGGGACAGGTTCTTCGCGATGGTATGCGGCATGATCTGGTTGTTCTCGGTCGTTAACCTGGCAATCGTGCCACGATAGCAGGCTATCGCCAACGCGTGACACTCAGCCGTTGTACTGGCCTTGATGCAAGGCAATGTGCCATTCGATTCTATGACGGCCATATGACAGTTTCGATTCGCGGCGTCTTGCGCAACTATAGTTACACTCAATCGTCCGTGGCTTCCTGTCCGGCGTAGGTGCGGCTATCATGGGCCACGTTTTTTGCTTACGACCCTGGAGATATCCATGAGCAGCGATCTGATCAAACATGTCACCGACGCCTCCTTCGAAGCCGATGTCCTGAAGGCCGAAGGCGCGGTACTGGTCGACTACTGGGCTGAATGGTGCGGTCCATGCAAGATGATCGCTCCGGTTCTGGACGACATCGCTTCCACCTACGAGGGCAAACTGACCGTCGCCAAGCTGAACATCGACGAGAACCAGGAAACCCCGGCCAAGCACGGTGTGCGTGGTATCCCGACGCTGATGCTGTTCAAGAACGGCAACGTCGAAGCCACCAAGGTTGGTGCACTGTCCAAATCGCAGCTGGCCGCATTCCTCGACGCCCACCTGTGATGTGAAAAGGCCCCGCAAATGCGGGGCTTTTCTTTTTCAGAGCACTAGACGCAGAAAAAAGCAAGTGTTACATTCGGCCTCGCACTGCTTTTCCAGTGCCCTCTACATGCCGTCGCCGAAGCATCCCTAATTCGAATCAGTACGCGATCCTGTCGCCATCCAGCGGCGCGGCCTCATTAAGCCAGAAGCTTAATTCTCCCTTCTTACATGATTACGTCATTCCCCTTATGAACCTGACTGAACTCAAGCAAAAGCCGATTACCGATCTTTTGGAAATGGCCGAACAGATGGGCATCGAAAACATGGCCCGTTCGCGCAAACAGGACGTGATTTTCGCCCTGCTGAAGAAGCATGCGAAAAGCGGCGAAGAGATCTCGGGTGACGGCGTGCTGGAGATTCTCCAGGATGGTTTCGGTTTCCTGCGTTCGGCTGATGCGTCCTACCTGGCCGGCCCAGACGATATCTATGTCTCGCCCAGCCAGATCCGCCGTTTCAACCTGCGTACCGGCGACACCATCGTCGGCAAGATCCGCCCACCGAAGGAAGGGGAGCGTTACTTCGCCCTGCTGAAGGTCGATACCATCAACTTCGACCGCCCGGAAAACGCGAAGAACAAGATCCTGTTCGAAAACCTGACGCCGCTGTTCCCGAACAAGCGCCTGAAGATGGAGGCCGGTAACGGCTCCACCGAGGACTTGACCGGTCGCGTCATCGACCTGTGCGCCCCGATCGGCAAAGGCCAGCGCGGCCTGATCGTTGCCCCGCCGAAAGCCGGTAAGACGATCATGCTGCAGAACATTGCGGCCAACATCACCCGTAACAACCCTGAGTGCCACCTGATCGTCCTGCTGATCGACGAGCGCCCGGAAGAAGTGACCGAAATGCAGCGCACCGTGCGTGGCGAAGTGGTTGCTTCCACCTTCGACGAGCCGCCAACCCGCCACGTGCAGGTTGCCGAGATGGTGATCGAGAAGGCCAAGCGCCTGGTCGAGCACAAGAAAGATGTGGTTATCCTGCTGGACTCGATCACTCGACTGGCGCGTGCCTACAACACCGTGATCCCGAGCTCCGGCAAGGTGCTGACCGGTGGTGTCGACGCCCACGCCCTCGAGAAGCCCAAGCGCTTCTTCGGTGCTGCACGTAACATCGAGGAAGGCGGTTCGCTGACCATTATCGCCACTGCGCTGGTTGAAACCGGCTCGAAGATGGACGAAGTGATCTACGAAGAGTTCAAGGGCACCGGCAACATGGAGCTGCCGCTGGACCGCCGCATCGCCGAGAAGCGTGTGTTCCCGGCCATCAACATCAACCGTTCCGGCACCCGCCGCGAAGAGTTGCTGACCGCTGACGACGAACTGCAGCGTATGTGGATTCTGCGCAAGCTGCTGCACCCGATGGACGAAATCGCCGCCATCGAGTTCCTGGTCGACAAGCTCAAGCAGACCAAGACCAACGATGAGTTCTTCCTGTCGATGAAGCGCAAGTAAGCGAGCGTTTCAGGCTGGATTGATTGGGGCCGCCTTGCGGCCCTTCGCGGGCAAGCCCGCTCCTACACAGGTCACAGCGGCCCTTGTAGGAGCGGGCTTGCCCGCGAAGGGGTGCAAAGCGGCCCCAATGCATTTTCACCCCCAAACAAGGCCCGAACGGCGCTACACTCTGCACCCCGACCGATACGGCCAACACGAGGCTCCTGCATGCAGTATCGCGACTTGCGCGACTTCATCCGTGGCCTGGAACAGCGCGGCGAGCTCAAGCGCATCCAGGTACCGATCTCCCCCGTCCTGGAAATGACCGAGGTCTGCGACCGCACCCTGCGCGCCAAGGGCCCGGCATTGTTGTTCGAAAAGCCCACCGGCTTCGACATCCCCGTGCTCGGCAACCTGTTCGGTACCCCGGAGCGGGTGGCGATGGGCATGGGCGCCGAGTCGGTCAGCGAACTGCGGGAAATCGGCAAGCTGCTGGCCTTCCTCAAGGAGCCCGAGCCGCCCAAGGGCCTGAAGGACGCCTGGTCGAAGCTGCCGATCTTCAAGAAGGTCGTGTCGATGGCGCCAAAAGTGGTCAAGGACGCGGTGTGCCAGGAAGTGGTGGTCGAGGGTGACGATGTCGACCTTGGCACGCTGCCGATTCAGCACTGCTGGCCTGGCGACGTGGCGCCGCTGATTACCTGGGGCCTCACCGTGACCCGTGGCCCGAACAAGGACCGCCAGAACCTGGGCATCTACCGCCAGCAGGTGATCGGCCGCAACAAGGTGATCATGCGCTGGCTCAGCCACCGTGGCGGCGCCCTCGACTACCGAGAGTGGTGCGAGAAGAACCCCGGCCAGCCGTTTCCGGTCGCCGTGGCCCTGGGCGCTGACCCAGCGACCATTCTCGGCGCGGTGACCCCGGTCCCGGACACCCTTTCCGAGTACGCCTTCGCCGGCCTGCTGCGAGGCAATCGCACCGAACTGGTCAAGTGCCGTGGCAGCAACCTGCAGGTACCGGCAACCGCCGAGATCATTCTGGAAGGGGTGATCCACCCAGGCGAAATGGCCCCGGAAGGCCCTTACGGCGATCACACGGGCTACTACAACGAAGTGGACAGTTTCCCGGTGTTCACCGTTGAGCGCATCACCCACCGGCAAAAACCGATCTACCACAGCACCTACACCGGCCGGCCGCCAGATGAGCCGGCCATTCTCGGCGTGGCGCTGAACGAAGTGTTCGTGCCGATCCTGCAGAAGCAGTTCCCGGAAATCACCGACTTCTACCTGCCGCCGGAAGGCTGCTCGTACCGCATGGCGGTGGTGACCATGAAGAAACAGTACCCAGGCCACGCCAAGCGCGTAATGCTGGGTGTGTGGTCGTTCCTGCGACAGTTCATGTACACCAAGTTCGTTATTGTCACCGATGACGATATCAACGCTCGTGACTGGAACGATGTGATCTGGGCCATTACCACGCGCATGGACCCCAAGCGTGATACGGTAATGATTGACAATACCCCGATCGACTACCTGGACTTTGCGTCACCGGTGTCGGGGCTGGGTTCGAAGATGGGCCTGGACGCTACGCACAAGTGGCCGGGCGAGACTACACGCGAATGGGGCCGGGTCATCGTCAAGGATGAGGCCGTCACCCGCCGTATCGATGAGCTGTGGGATCAGTTGGGAATAGATTGATGCAGGTAACGTTGCAGCCGTCCGGGGCGGTGCTGGCGCTTGAACCCGGGGAAAGGATCCTGGATGGAGCACGGCGGCTGGGCTATGACTGCCCAAACAGCTGCCGCAATGGCAATTGCCATGTTTGCGCCGCGTTGTTGGTTGAAGGACGGGTTCGCCAGGATGGCGAAGTCCGCGACCATGGCGAGTTGTTCACCTGCATTGCCGAACCGCTGGAGGACTGCGTGTTGCTCTGGGACGGTGTGCTTGCCTTGGGCGAGCTGCCAGTGCGCAAGCTGGCGTGCAGCGTCAGTGAGTGCGTCGACGTCGGCGGCGACGTCTGGCGGGTGCGCCTGCGTGCGCCTGCCGGTAAACCTCTGCGTTATCACGCGGGGCAATACCTGATGATCGAACGTGAGGGCGGCAAGCAGGCAGCTTTCTCGCTGGCGTCCGCGCCACATGCCGGGCGTGAACTGGAGCTGCATGTGCTGGCGCGTGAGCCCAGTGCGGTGCAACTGATCGACCAGCTGAGGCGAGATGGCCTGGCGCGCATTGAAATGCCGTTTGGCGACACCCACCTGGCCGAGCTGCCCGACGGGCCGCTGGTGCTGATTGCCGCCGGCACTGGCATGGGCCAGATGCACAGCCTGGTCGAGCACTGCCGGGCTCAGGGCTTCAAGCACCCGGTACACCTGTACTGGGGGGTGCGCCGGCCCGAGGATTTCTATCAGATCGAGCACTGGGACGAATGGCAGCGTCTGCCTAATCTGTTCCTGCATCAAGTGGTCAGCGACCTGTGTGGCTGGGAAGGCCGCTGCGGCATGCTGCATGAAGCGGTCTGCGACGACATTGCCGACCTCAATAGCGTGCATGTGTATGCCAGCGGCTCACCGAACATGATCTACGCCACGCTCGACGCCTTGGTCGAAGCCGGTATGGATGCGCACCGCATGCGTGCCGATGTGTTCGCCTACGCGCCGCGCGGTTAATAACCGAAGTTTGAAAGTGTCGGTATAAGGCGGTAATTGTTACCGCCTTGGCCAATAACTTTCACCGCTGCTGAAACAGTACTTCCCAGTCGTCGGAGCCGTGTATGAAACACGTGCTCAAGGGCTTGAGTATTCCTGCAATTCTGGCCTATGGTTACTGCAAGCGCCCTTGGTAAAGCGGCCTGGGGCCGCAGCGTAATCGAAGCTCGCTACATCCGTAGTTCACAGGAATAATGGCGGCAGCTTATGTCGGCACTTGAAAGTATGTCTTGGGAAGTTTCATACCCTCCGGCACTTGATTTCGGTCAGCAACATACTCGCGAACAGTTGTTCAGCTCCATGAAAACAACCATGTCCAGGCATCAGGGTGGGCCGGTGTGGCTGTTTGCCTATGGTTCGTTGATCTGGCGCCCGGAGTGCAATTCGGTGGAGCGCCAGCGCGCGCGGGTACATGGTTATCACCGTGGCTTGTACCTGTGGTCGCATGAACATCGCGGTACCCCGGAAACGCCCGGGCTGGTGTTTGGCCTGGACCGCGGTGGCTCCTGCAGCGGCTTTGCCTACCGTCTGGATGAACGCAACCTGGACGACTCACTGATGGCCCTGTGGCAACGCGAGATGCCCTATCCGGCATACCGGCCGCACTGGCTCAACTGCCGCCTGGGCGATGGTAGCAAGGTGCAGGCCTTGGGCTTTGTACTGGAGCGGCATCTGCCGTGCTATGCCGGTAACTTGCCGGATACGTTGCTCAGCCAGATCCTGGCCAGTGCCAAGGGGCGGTATGGCACCACGCGTGACTATGTCGAGCAGACCTTGAATGCACTGCGCAGTCACCAGATGCCCGATCGCAACCTGGAAGCGCGATTCAGGCGTTGCCACAATCTGCGCGAAGTGTGAGCAACCTGTTCCGGCCTCTTCGCGGGTAATCCCTGTAGGCGCGGGTTTACCCGCGAATACGGTGGTGGCGACAACGGTGAACGGCGGGTGGAATTGGCTGGCAGGCCCGGCCCTTTCGCGGGTAAACCCGCTGCTACAGGCGACCGCGCAGAGGCCGGTACTGCCTTACCTGGCCAGCACCACCAACTTACCCACCGCCTGCCGTTGCCCCAGCTTCTCGATAGCAGCCCCGGCTTCTTCCAGTGGATAAGTCTGCGACACCAGCGGCTTCAACTTGCCCTCGGCATGCCAGGCAAACAGCTGGTGAAAGTTGGCCGCGTTGTCCTCCGGCTGGCGCTGGGCAAATGCCCCCCAGAACACGCCCAGTACCGCCGCGCCCTTGAGCAGCACCAGGTTGGCCGCCAGCTGTGGAATGCTGCCACTGGCAAAACCCACCACCAGCAGCCTGCCATTCCAGGCCAACCCGCGCACCGCTTGTTCGAACAGCTCGCCACCGACCGGGTCATAGATCACGTCCACGCCCTGGCCGCCGGTCAGGCGTTTGATTTCTTCGCGCAGGTTGGCCTGGCTGTAGTCGATCAGCTCATCCGCCCCGGCAGCCTTGGCCACGGCCAGTTTTTCGGCACTGCTGGCCGCCGCGATCACCCGCGCGCCCATGGCCTTGCCGATCTCCACCGCCGCCAGGCCCACCCCGCCGGAAGCGCCCAGTACCAGCAGGGTCTCGCCGGCTTGCAACTGGCCACGCTGACGCAGGGCGTGCATCGAGGTGCCGTAGGTCATGCCGAAGGCCGCAGCGGTGGTGAAGTCCATGCTCGCCGGGATCGGCAGAACGTTATAGAACGGCACCGCCACTTGCTCGGCGAACGCACCCCAGCCGGTGAGCGCCATGACCCGGTCGCCGACCTTGAACGCGCCGGCCTTTTCGCCGACGGCGGCCACCACGCCTGCTGCCTCGCCACCTGGAGAGAACGGCAGCGGTGGCTGGAACTGGTACTTGCCTTCGATGATCAAGGTGTCGGGGAAGTTGACCCCGGCAGCCTGCACGTCCAGCAGGATCTCGTTCTTCTTCGGCAGTGGGCTGGCCACCTCTTCCAGCACCAGGTTGCGCGCCGGACCCAGGGTTTTGCACAACACAGCTTTCATCGGGGCTATTCCTTTGCGGGTAGTGGCCGATAAGTGTAGGAGGGCCGCTTGGCAGGTCAACGAGCATGGCCCGCCCTGATGGGCCGGCATAAGCCCGGGCTTGGGTTTGAGCGGTGTGCTGGGTAAGCTGGCGCCAACTGTATTGAGGAGCGAATTCGTGAAAGCGTGGATCTTGATGGTGCTGGCGCTGCTGCTGCCGGCTGCGGCCATGGCCGAGGAAGCCAAGGAAGGGGTGCCCAAGGTCGCCTACATCAGTCTGAGCCCGCCCTTCGTTGGCAACTATGCGCTCGACGGCAGCCCGCGGCTGCGCGTGTACAAGGCTGACGTGGCCCTGCGCGTGACGGGCGACGAAGCGGCCAAGACGGTGAAGCACCACGAACCGCTGATCCGTAACCAGCTGGTGGCACTGTTCACCCAGCAGACGGTGGACAGCATGAGCAACGTCGAGGCCAAGGAGCATCTTCGCCAAGAGGCGCTGAAACAGGTGCAGCAGGTGCTGGAGGCGGAAGAGGGCAAGCCGATCGTTGAAGACTTGCTGTTCAACAACCTGATCGTGCAATAACCGCTGATAGTTGCCAGTCCGGCCCCGTGGGGATTGCGCAGGCCCTCGTCCTTGCTCAGGACGTCAGGGTACGGCGGAACCGCGCGAGGGCCACGCTGAAGAACACCAGGCCGATCAGGCCCAGCGCCAGGATATCCGGCCATACCACCGCCCACCCGGCATCCCTGAACAGGATTGCGGCACTCAGGCTGACAAAGTGCGTTGAGGGTGACCCTTGCATCACCCACTGCAGCCACTGCGGCATGCTGTCCAGTGGTGTGCTGCCGCCGGACAGCAACAGCATCGGGATGATCACCGGGATCGCCAGCAGGCCGAACTGTGGCGTCGAGCGCGCCAGGGTGGCGAGGAAAATGCCCAGCGATGTACTGGCGAACAGGTACAGCGCGGTCACGGCCAGGAACAGCCCCATCGAGCCAGACAGCGGCACGCCCAGTGCACCTTTGACGACTACCACCAACGAAATCCAGGTGCAGATCACCACCACCAGCGCATTGCTGCCGATCTTGGCCAGCATGATCTCCAGCGCGGTCAACGGTAGCACCAGCAGGTGGTCGAGGGTGCCATGCTCACGCTCGCGCAGCAGCGCGGTCCCGGTGAGGATGATCGCCAGGATGGTGATGTTGTTGACGATCTGGATCACGGCCAGAAACCAGCCCCCCTCCAGGTTGGGGTTGAACAGCGCCTTGGGGTTGATCAGCACCGGGCTTTGCTCGTTACCACGCTGGCTGTAGTCGAGCAGCTCGCGCTCGAAGATGCGGCCGATGTAGCCGGCGCCCATGAACGCTTGGCTCATGGCTGTAGCATCGACGTTGATCTGCAGCTCCGGCGAGCGCCCGGCCAGCAGGTCGCTCTGGAAGTTCACCGGTATGTTGATGACGAAGGTGTACTGGCCGCTGTCCATGGCCTGGTCCAGGCGCTGCGGAGGCAGCGGCACGGCTGGCTGGAACTCGGGCGGTTGCAGGGCTTCGCTGAGCTTGCGCGAGAGCAGGCTATGGTCTTCATCCACCACCGCCACGCTGGCGTTGTGTACACCGATCACCGAGCCGGCTGCCGGCATGTAGATCGCCACGCTGAAGGCATATAGCAGGAACAGCAGCAGGACGCTGTCATGGCGCAGGCTGGTCAGTTCTTTCAAGCCCAGGCGCAGGGTGTGGTTCAGGCGCGACATGTCAGGCCTCCTGCTTTTTCAGCATTGCCAGGCTCAGGCCGGTGAACGCGGCAAAGAAGCTCAGCAGGATCAGGCACTGCGGCCACAACTCGCGCAGGCCTAACGCCTTGGTGAAGGTGCCGACTGCGATGTCGAGGAAGTAGCCCGCCGGGAACAACTGGCCCATCACCGCTGCCGCGCCGTCCAGCGACGAGCGTGGCACGATCAGCCCGGAAAACTGGATGGTCGGCAGGCTGGTAATGATCATGGTGCCGAGAATGGCGGCGATCTGGGTGCGGGTGAATGCCGAAATCAGCAGGCCCAGGCTGGTGGTTGCCAGCAGGTAGGCCACGCCGCCACATGCCAAAGCCAGTACGCTGCCCTTGAGCGGTACGGCGAACAGCCAGCGGTTCATCGCCACCAGCAGCGCCAGGTTGACCAGGCTCACAGCCAGGTAGGGCATCTGCTTGCCAAGCAGGAATTCCAGGCGGGTGAGGGGTGTGGCGTAGAAGTTGGTGATGGAGCCGAGCTCCTTCTCGCGCACGATGCCCAGTGCCGTGAGCATGGCCGGAATGAAGGCCAGTATCAGTGCCATCACACCCGGGCCGATGGCGTTCACACTGACCACATCCTGGTTGTAGCGGAAACGCGTTTCCAGGCGCACCGGGTCCTGGCGTGGCTGCGGTTGTGGGCTGGCCTTTGCCAGTTGCTCAAGGTTGGCCTGGTGCACGGCTTCCACGTAGTTGCGGCTGGTTTCTGCGCGGAACGGCATGCCTCCGTCGAGCCAGGCAGCCACCACCGGCTGGCGCCCTGCGTACAGATCGCGGCCAAAGCCGGGCGGAATTTCCAGTGCCAGTTTGATTTCCGAGCGTTGCAGGCGCTGGTGCAGCTCGCTGCTGTCGCGGATCGGTGCCTGTTCGGCGAAGTAGCGTGAACCACGGAAGGCCTCGAGGTAGGCGCGACTTTGCGGGCTCTGGTCCTGATCGTGCACGGCGAAGGCGAGGTTTTCCACATCCAGTGAAATGCCGTAGCCGAAGATCACCATCATGAACAGTGCACCCAGTAAGGCGAAGGCCAGGCGCACCTTGTCGCGCAGCAGCTCCTTGCCCTCACGGCCGGCCACTGCGAGCAGGCGACGCAGGCTGAAACCCTGGCGCAGCGGTAGGGTGGGGGTGGACGCCTGTTCCAGCACGCTGCTGTCGGTGGCGGCTGGCGCCAGTTCCTGGGCCTGTTCCAGGCAGCGGACGAACGCGTCTTCCAGCGTGTCGCCCTGGTACTGGTGCTGCAGGGCATCGGGCGTGTCGCAGGCCAGCACCCGCCCGGCGTGCATCAGCGAAATACGATCGCAGCGCTGGGCTTCATTCATGAAGTGGGTGGAGAGGAAAATGGTCACGCCCTGCTCGCGGGACAGTTCTACCAGCAGGCGCCAGAAGTCGTCGCGGGCGGCCGGGTCGACGCCGGAGGTCGGTTCGTCGAGGATCAAGACTTCCGGGCGATGCAGAACCGCCACTGCCAGCGACAGGCGCTGGCGCAAACCAAGGGGCAGGGCGCCAGACGGTTGGTCGGCGATAGCGGCGAGGTCGAAGCGCTCGATCAGCTCATCGATGCGCTGGGCGCTCTCGGCTTTGGGCAAGTCGAACAGGCGGGCATGCAGGGCCAGGTTCTGCCGGGTGCTGAGCTCGCCATACAGAGAGAAACTCTGCGACATGAAGCCGACTCGCTTGCGTGTGGCCAGGTCGCTGGCGTCCACCGGGCGACCCAGCAGGCTGGCGCTGCCCTCGCTGGCCGGCATCAGGCCGGTGAGCACTTTCATGGTGCTGGTCTTGCCGCAACCGTTGGAACCCAGGAAGCCGAAGATCTCCCCGCGCCCAATGGCGAAACTGACCTTGTTCACCGCTGTGAAGTCGCCAAAGCGCAGGGTCAGGTCGTGTGCCTCGATGGCGACCGGGCCGTCCGTGGCTTGGCGCGGCGGGATTGCCAGTGGTTGATGCTGCGCCTTGCCCGCGCCCTGGTAGTGGGTAAAGGCGTCATCCAGTTTGCCGCTCGGGGTGACTGCAGCCAGTTCGTGGCTAGGGCCGGCGGCCAGCAGCCGGCCGCCATCGAGCATCAGGCAATGCTCGAACTGTTCGGCTTCTTCCATGTAGGCGGTAGCCACCAGCAAGGTCAGTTGCGGGCGTTGTGCGCGAACCTGTTCAACCAGCTCCCAGAAGCGCCGCCGCGACAGCGGGTCGACGCCGGTGGTCGGCTCGTCCAGGATAAGCAGGTCTGGCTCGTGGATCAGTGCGCAGCAAAGGCCCAGCTTCTGCTTCATGCCACCCGACAGCTTGCCGGCCGGGCGCTGGGCAAAGCGCTGCAGGTCGGTGGCCTGCAACAGATTGGCCATACGCTGTTCACACTCGCGGCGGCCCAACCCGAACAGGGTGGCGAAAAAACGGATGTTCTCGCTGATCGACAGTTCCGGGTACAGGTTGTTGCCCAGCCCCTGCGGCATGAATGCCACTTTGGGGTAGAGCGCCGTGCGATGGCGGCGTTGGCGGATCGAGCCACCCAGCACCTGCAGCTCTCCCTGCTGTAGGCGTTTCACGCCGGCGATCAGCCCCAGCAGGGTCGACTTGCCCGCCCCGTCAGGGCCTATCAGCGCGCAGCGGGTACCCACAGGGAGGCTGAAGCCTAGTGGGTGGAGGGCTATCACGTCGCCGTAACGGTGGCTGATGCCTTCGGCCAGCAGTGCCGGGGCGTTCATTGCAGGTTGGCCGGCCAGTCCACCTCAGCCGTGCGTACATAGCCGGCGCCTGGCATGCCTGGTTTGGCTTGCGGCACGGCGCCTGGGTCGCTCAGGCGCAGTTTGACCCGGAACACCAGCTTTTGCCGTTCGTCGCGGGTTTCCACCTGTTTGGGGGTGAACTGGGCCTTGGCTGCGACAAAGGCCACCTTGGCCGGCAGTGCGCGCTCGGGCAGGGCGTCGAGCACGATGCGCGCCTGATCGCCTACGGTCAGCCGGCCGCTGGTAGAGGCCGGGAGGTACAGGTTCATGTACTGGTCGCTGGGGTCGATCAGCATCAGCACACGGCCGCCGGCACCCAGCACTTCACCGGGTTCGGCCAGGCGCAGCTGGATGATGCCGTTGATGGGCGCACGCAGGCTGCTGTCGTCGATTTCGCTGGTGAGCTGCGCCACTTGGGCTTCGGCGGCGCCAATGGCGGCCTTGATCGCTGCCAGTTGGGCGCGGGCAGCGACTACTGCTGCGTTGGCCGTGTCAAAGCGCGCCTGCTGTTGGTCGAGCAACTGCTGGCTGGCGAACTTGCGCTGGAAGATTTCGCGCACGCGCTTGAGCTCCTGGCTGGCCAACAGCAGTTCACTCTGGCGCAGTTGCACGGTGGCCTGGGCGGCGGCGTAGTTTTCCCGGGCGCGCAGCACTTCGGCTTCGGCCTGGCTGCGCTGGGCTTCCATGGTGCGTGTGTCGATGCGTGCCAGTAGCTGGCCACGGGTCACGTTGTCGCCTTCATCGACCAGTACTTCGGCCAGGCGACCGGGGATCTTGCTGGCGATCTGCACTTCGGTGGCTTCAAGGCGGCCGTTGCCCATGCTCAGGCCTTCGGGCAACTGGTCGTGAAGCGACTTCCAGTACCCCAGCCCGCCGGCTGCAGCGAGCAGTGCGATCAGTGCAGTGGCGAAGATTCTAGGGGCGTATCGGTTCATCGTTCTGCATCCTTGCGGTCATGCACAGTACATCATGCCTGGCGGCCATGTGTGGCGTGTTGATATCGGTCAAGCCCTTGACCTTAGCTGCGCATTCAGCGCAACGCGACAATCACCGCCCATTGCTCGGGCGTTACCGGCATGACCGACAGGCGGCTGCCTTTTTGCACCAGGGGCAACTCGACCAGACCGGCCTGCTGTTTCAGCCACCCCAGTTCCAGCACCCTTGGAAAGGTTTGTACGTGGGCCACATCCACCGCGCTCCACGGGTTCTTGTCGATCGTGGCCTTGGCATCGTGATAATGGCTTTCCGGGTCCAGCGCGGTCGGGTCCGGGTAGGCCGTGCGGGTGATTTTGGCAATGCCGGCGATGCCGGGTTGCGGGCAGCTGGAGTGGTAGAAGAAGAATTCGTCACCCACGCTCATGGCCCGCAGAAAATTACGCGCCTGATAGTTGCGCACGCCGTCCCAGCGCGCTTCGCCCAAGCGTGCGAGGGCTTCGATGGAGAGCTCGTCGGGCTCGGATTTCATCAGCCAGTAAGCCATGGATGCTGCTCCTGAAAAGGTTTGAAATAACCTGTTGCACGAAACCGACAGCCGGTTGGCGTCAAGGTTTGCGTGCGGACGCATGTTGTCGGAAAATGCGCCCCGTTTAAAGCGCGTGCGCCGGCGGTACCCAGAATATCGCCGAGTACTGAACAGTTTGCCTGGGGGGCAATCTTCGATGAATCAACGTAAAAAGCCGGATCTGCTGTGGATCCTGGTGTTCATTTTTGGCCTGGGTGTGGTCACTACCGGTTATGCGCAAGGGTTCTGGGAGCGCAAGCTGGACAACGCCTATCAGATGCCGGTCGACGCCAGCCAGCCACAACGTTGATACCCCCGCTGGCGCCGCTCAACGTGGCGCCAGGTACCAGCCACGGTCCGAGACCGTGCCCTTCAGCGGTACATCCCAACTGGCCTGCGCCAGCCGCTCGACCTTCTGGCATTCATGCGCCAGCCCCAGCAGCAACGGTTTTTTCCAGGTTTGCCGACGCGCCTGGTAGGCCAGGCTGCGATCATAGAAGCCACCGCCCATACCCAAGCGGCCGCCCACTTCGTCAAAACCGACCAGCGGTAGCAGAATCAGATCCAGCGCCCAGATCGGCCGCTGGCGTTTGCGATCGATGATCGGCTCTGGAATACGGAAGCGGTTGGGCTTGAGCTTCTCACCCTGCTCAAAACGCTGGAACACCATGCGCGTGCGCGGCCAGGCGTGCAGCACCGGCAGGTAGGTGCACTTGCCGCGACGCTGGGCTTCGCGCATCAGCAGGCGAGGGTCGATTTCACCGTCGTTGGGCAGGTACAGGGCGATGTGGCGGGCGCGGCGGAACAAGGGGTGTTGCGCCAGTTGGCGGTACAGGCCGAGGGTGGCCTGGCGTTGCTGGGCAGGGGTAAGGGCGCGGCGGGCATTGCGAAGCAGGCGACGAAGCTGGGGGCGGGTGAGCGGCACGTTTTCGGTCATGGCACGGGCAATCCCAGATGTGCTGGCTTGGTACGAACAGTGCCTGCGCGGTGAATCGTCGTACAAAGCTTGAATAAAGTCGGCCAAAACGAATTGCCCGCCTTGGGGGGCGGGCAAGAAAATTCAGGCTCCCCGATAAGACCGCTATCGGTGTAGCCCTTGAACCCGAAAGTTCAAGGTGGAGATTGCAGGGGGCGTTAAGGCTTTCCGTCGGGCGGACATGCACACCGGCCCCAGCGTGCAACCCCCGTGGTTGTGCGTATCGGCTCAGGGACATAACCGACTGGCGCATCCCCCAGGGAGTGGCGCCAGTATACCAATCTCAGCCGATTTTGGTATCCGTGTCGTCGGACAAAGCCTTATCTACCCGATCCAGCAGGTCGCGCACCTGTTCGCGGTTTGTGCCGCTGACCGGCGCATCGTTGCGGTCTTCCTGGCGGTGCAGCATTTCGTGGGTAATGTTCAACGCCGCCATCACCGCGATGCGGTCGGCACCGATCACCTTGCCGCTGCTGCGGATCTCGCGCATCTTGCCGTCCAGGTAGCGCGCAGCGCTGACCAGGTTGTTGCGCTCTTCCGGCGGGCAGATGATCGAGTATTCCTTGTCGAGGATCTGCACGGTGACGCTATTGCTTGAACTCATGAGTCTTGCTCCAGAGCCTTGAGGCGTAAAATCATCGACTCGACTTTGCGCTTGGCGATCTCGTTCTTTTCGATGAGGTGGGCGCGCTCTTCGCGCCAGGATTTTTCCTGAGCTACTAGGAGTGCATTTTGCCGTTTTAGTTGCTCGACGCGTTCGATCAGCAACTCGAATCGGCTCATCAGTGCCTGCAGGTCGTTCTCTTGCGTGGGTTGCACTCGATTCGCTCCGTCGTTGAGTCACCTGGCGATGATGCCTCTCCCTGGGCGGCAACGGCCAGTGCCGATGGTCTTGGCGCGCCTGCCGGTGCTAGGATACAAGGTCTTCATTCTAGACATTGCGCCGTCTGGCGCCTAGCTGCCCATGCCCAATACTCAATCGCCCTACAACGCTTTCGCCATGCTGCTCTCGAGCAATGGCCATCCTGTCACCCCGGCCGAACTGCACGGCCTGCTGATTGGCCGCAGCTGCGCCGGCGCCGGCTTCGATGCCGATGCCTGGTTGGCCGATGCCGCCCAACTGCTGGAAATCGAGCCTGGTGACAGTGTCCGCAACGCCTTGGTCGGCTTGCAGGAAATGGTCAAGGGCGAGCTGACCAGCGACGACATGGCGATCGTCCTGCTGCTGCCTACCGATGATGCTGCACTGAGCGACCGCGCCACCGCGCTGGGCCAGTGGTGCCAGGGCTTCGTGACCGGTTTCGGCCTGAACGCTGGCGGTAAGGACTTGTCCGATGAGGCCAAGGAAGTGCTGCAGGACCTGGTGGCCATTTCGCAGGTCCAGGAAGCGCTCGAAGAGTCCGAAGACGGCGAGAGCGACTACATGGAAGTCATGGAATACCTGCGTGTGGCGCCCCTGCTGCTGTTCTCCGAACTGGCCAAGCCGGCCGCACCCGCACCCAAGCCCTCGCTGCACTGATCAACCAGGGGTAGTCTGCCCATGAGCCACATTCCCAAGGCCGAGTATGCCCGTCGGCGCAAGGCGCTGATGGCGCAGATGGTCCCCAACAGCATCGCCATTCTGCCCGCCGCTGCGGTTGCCATCCGCAACCGCGACGTCGAGCACGTGTACCGCCAGGACAGCGACTTCCAGTACCTCAGCGGCTTCCCGGAGCCCGAGGCGGTGATTGCTTTGATTCCAGGGCGCGAGCATGGCGAGTACGTGCTGTTCTGCCGTGAACGCAACCCCGAGCGCGAGCTGTGGGACGGCCTGCGGGCCGGCCAGGAAGGGGCGGTGCGCGATTTCGGCGCTGACGATGCCTTCCCCATCACGGATATCGACGAGATCCTGCCTGGCCTGATCGAAGGCCGCGAGCGGGTCTACAGCGCCATGGGCAGCAACCCGGAGTTCGACCGCCGGCTGATGGACTGGATCAACGTGATCCGCTCCAAGGCACGCCTGGGCGCCCAGCCACCGAACGAGTTCGTTGCGCTGGATCATCTGCTGCACGATATGCGCCTGTATAAATCGGCGGCGGAAGTGAAGGTGATGCGTGCTGCCGCGGACATTTCTGCGCGGGCCCATGTGCGGGCCATGCAGGCCTGCCGCGCCGGGCTGCACGAGTACAGCCTGGAAGCCGAGCTGGACTACGAATTCCGCAAGGGCGGGGCGAAGATGCCGGCCTACGGCTCGATCGTTGCGGCCGGGCGCAATGGCTGCATCCTGCACTATCAACAGAACGATGCGCCGCTCAAGGATGGCGACCTGGTGCTGATCGACGCCGGCTGCGAAATCGACTGCTATGCCAGCGACATCACCCGCACCTTCCCGGTCAGTGGGCGGTTTTCGCCCGAGCAGAAGGCCATCTACGAGCTGGTGCTAAAGGCGCAGGCGGCGGCGTTTGCCGAAATAGCCCCCGGCAAGCACTGGAACCACGCCCATGAGGCGACCGTGCGGGTCATCACCGCGGGCCTGGTGGAGCTGGGCTTGCTCGAAGGTGATGTGCAGGCGCTGATCGACAGCGAAGCGTATCGCGCCTTCTACATGCACCGCGCCGGGCACTGGCTGGGCATGGATGTGCATGACGTGGGCGAGTACAAGGTGGGCGGCGAGTGGCGGGTACTGGAACCCGGCATGGCGCTGACCGTGGAGCCGGGTATCTACATTGGCGCCGACAATCAGGCCGTGGCCAAAAAGTGGCGCGGCATTGGGGTAAGGATCGAGGACGACGTGGTAGTGACCAGGCAAGGTTGTGAAATCCTGACTTCGGGCGTGCCGCGTACCGTCGCCGAGATCGAGGCGCTGATGCAGGCTGCCCGCAAGGCCGTGGCATGAGCCGGGTAAACCTGGCGATCATCGGCGGTGGCCTGGTTGGCGCAAGCCTGGCGTTGGCCCTGCAGGCCGGCGCCAAGGCACGCGGCTGGAAGATCCTGCTGATCGAGCCGTTCGCCCCCGGCGACAGCTACCAGCCCAGCTACGATGCGCGCTCGTCGGCATTGTCCTTCGGCACCCAGCAGATTTATCAGCAACTGGGCCTGTGGCAGGTCATCGGCCGCCGCGCCGAGCCTATTCGCCAGATTCACGTGTCCGACCGTGGTCGCTTTGGCGCCACCCGCCTGGATGCCCTGGAAGAGGGCGTACCGGCGCTGGGTTACGTGGTGGAAAACGCCTGGCTCGGCCAGTGCCTGTGGCAAGGGCTGGACAGCGAGGTGGTGAGCTGGCGCTGCCCGGCCGAAGTGACCTCGATGCAGGCCATCGAACGCGGTTACCGCCTGCGGCTGAACGACGACACCCAGCTGGAGTGTGACCTGGCGGTACTGGCCGATGGTGGCCGCTCTGGCCTGCGCGAGCAGTTGGGTATCCATGTGCGCCACACGCCGTACCAGCAGAGCGCGTTGATCGCCAACATCACCCCGGGTGAGGCCCACGGCGGCCAGGCTTTCGAACGCTTCACCGAAGAGGGCCCCATGGCCTTGCTGCCGTTGCCGGAAAACCGCTGCGCACTGGTGTGGACTCGCCAGGGCATGGATGCGCGGCGCCTGGCCGACATCGACGAGCGCAGCTTCCTGCGCGAACTGCAGGGGGTGTTCGGCTACCGCTTGGGCGCGCTGCGCCAGGTAGGCGCACGGCACCTCTACCCGCTGTCCTTGATCGAGGCCCAGGAGCAGGTGCGGCCGCACCTGGTGGTGCTGGGCAACGCAGCACACAGCCTGCACCCCATCGCGGGCCAGGGTTTCAATCTGTCGTTGCGTGACGTGCAATCCTTGGCCGAGGCGCTGCTGGTGGGTCCACAGCAGCCTGGCGACCTGAGCACGCTGCAGGCCTATCACCAGCGCCAACGCCTGGACCAGGCGATGACCATCGGCTTCTCCGACCAGGTCACCCGCCTGTTTGGCAGCAATCAGCCGTTGCTGGCTGCCGGGCGCAACCTTGGCCTGCTTGGGCTCGACCTGCTGCCACCGGCAAAAAGCTGGTTCGCCCGCCAGGCCATGGGCCTGGGCACCCGCCCAGATTCGCGGGGCCAGGCATGAGCAACCCGCGTAAACTGGCGCGTCGGGCGCGCATGCTGCGCTGGATGCTGAACCTCTACCCACCATACCTGGGTGCCGGTATCCGTGTGCAGCACATCAGCCCGGACCTGCGTAGCGTCAAGGTGGCGATGAAACTGACTCGCTGGAACCGCAATTACGTCGGTACCCAGTTCGGTGGCAGCCTGTATGCCATGGTCGATCCGTTCTACATGCTGCTGTTGATCGAGCAGCTGGGGCGTGACTACATCGTCTGGGACAAGGCCGCCAGCATCGATTTCATCTCGCCGGGCAAAGGCCCGGTGTATGCCGAATTCCACGTCGATGATGCGCTGCTGCAGGAAATCCGCCAGCAGGCCGCCACCGGCAAGAAATGCCTGCCGCGTTTGCAGGTCGATATCCGCGATGGCGCCGGCGAGTTGGTGGCGCGGGTCGATAAAACCCTATACGTGCGGCTCAAGCCGCAAGCGAGGCTGGCGTAAGGCATGGACATGCGCGCAGATCTGTTGATTGTGGGTGCCGGTATGGTCGGCAGCGCCCTGGCCTTGGCGTTGCGCCACAGTGGCCTGCAAATTTTGTTGCTCGACGGTGGCCCGCTGACGGTCGTACCTTTCGATGCCCAGGCCCCGTTCGAGCCGCGTGTCAGCGCGCTATCGGCGGCCAGCCAGCGCATCCTCGAGCGCCTTGGCGCTTGGGACGGCATTGCCCAGCGACGCGCCACGCCGTATTCCGACATGCATGTGTGGGATGGCAGCGGCACCGGTCAGATTCACTTCTCGGCGGCCAGTGTGCATGCCCAGGTGCTCGGCCATATCGTCGAGAACCGGGTGGTGCAGGACGGCCTGCTGGAGCGCCTGCACGACAGCGACATCGGCCTGCTGGCCAATGCGCGGCTGGAGCAATTACGCCGCTCTGGCGATGAGTGGCTGCTGACGTTGGCCGATGGCCGGCAACTGCGTGCACCGTTGGTGATCGCCGCCGACGGTGCCAATTCGGCGGTGCGGCGTCTGGCCGGCTGCGAAACCCGCGAATGGGACTACCTGCACCATGCCATTGTCACCAGCGTACGTTGCAGCGCCGGGCACCAGGCCACGGCCTGGCAGCGCTTCACTGACGAAGGGCCATTGGCCTTTTTGCCCTTGAGCCGCGATGGCCAGCAAGACTGGTGCTCAATCGTATGGTCGACCACTCCGGAGCATGCCGAGCAGCTGATGGCGATGGGTGAAGCGGCCTTCCTGCAAGCCCTCGGGCGTGCCTTCGAGGGCCGCCTGGGCGACGTGTTGCAGGCCGACCCAAGGGTATGCGTGCCGCTGCGTCAGCGCCACGCCAAGCGCTATGTGGGTGAAGGCCTGGCATTGATTGGCGATGCCGCGCACACCATCCACCCGCTGGCCGGGCAGGGTGTGAACCTCGGCTTCCTCGACGCGGCGGTGCTGGCCGAGGTGCTGGTCAATGCTTGCGAGCGCGGCGAGAGACTGGCCGATGTGAAGGTGCTGAGCCGTTACGAGCGCCGGCGCATGCCACACAACCTGGCGTTGATGGCGGCGATGGAGGGCTTCGAGAGGTTGTTCCAGGCCGATCCGCTGCCGTTGCGCTGGTTGCGCAACAGCGGGTTGAAACTGGTGGAGCAGATGCCGGAGGCCAAGGCGCTGTTTGTGCGCCAGGCGTTGGGTTTGAGTGGTGACCTGCCAGATCTGGCCAAGGCTTGAGAGTGGCGGGGCCGCTCTGCGGCCCTTTTCGCGACACTAGGCCCCACAGCGGTACGCAATCTCCTGTGTGGGCCTTGTGTCGCGATCGGCTGCGTAGCAGCCCCTTGCAACATCCGGTAACGGCTAGGTAGGTGAGCCAGAAAATGGGATTCACTACCATTCGCACCTCTCATACGATCGAGGAGTGCTTAAAATGTTGCCACGCAAGCCCCTACTGGCCGCCTTGGCCCTGACCCTGTTCGGCGGCACTGCCCAGGCAGCGGACGAAGTGGTGGTGTACTCCTCGCGCATCGACGAGCTGATCAAGCCGGTGTTCGATGCCTATACCGCCAAGACCGGGGTCAAGATCAAGTTCATCACCGACAAGGAAGCCCCGCTGATGCAGCGCATCAAGGCCGAGGGCGACAACGGCGTGGCCGACCTGCTGCTGACCGTCGATGCAGGCAACCTGTGGCAGGCCGAGCAGATGGGCATCCTGCAGCCGATCGAGTCCGACGTCATCGACCAGAACATCCCGTCGCAGTACCGCGCCTCGTCCCATGACTGGACCGGCCTGAGCCTGCGTGCCCGTACCATCATTTACTCCACCGAGCGGGTCAAACCCGAGGAGTTGAGCACCTACGAAGCCCTGGCTGACAAACAGTGGGAAGGCCGTCTGTGCCTGCGTACGGCCAAGAAGGTGTACAACCAGTCGCTGACCGCCACCCTGATCGAAACCCACGGTGAGGCCAAGACCGAGCAAATCGTCAAAGGGTGGGTCAACAACCTGTCCACCGATGTGTTCTCCGACGACAACGCAGTGATCCAGGCCATCGAGGCCGGGCAGTGTGATGTGGGCGTGGTCAACACCTACTACTACGGCCGTCTGCACAAGCAGAACCCGAACTTGCCGGTGAAGATCTTCTGGCCCAACCAGGGCGACCGTGGTGTGCACGTGAACCTGTCGGGCATTGGCCTGACCAAGCATGCGCCACACCCGGAGGCCGCGAAGAAACTGGTGGAATGGATGACCGGCGAAGAAGCGCAAAAGCTGTTTGCTGATATCAACCAGGAGTTCCCGGCCAACCCGAAGGTGAAGCCATCGGAGGAAGTGGCGGCGTGGGGCAGCTTCAAGGCCGACAGCATTCCGGTGGAAATTGCCGGCAAGCGCCAGGCTGAAGCCATTCGCTTGATGGATCGGGCTGGCTACAACTAAGCGCCAGGCCTTATCCTCTTTGGGCCCGTTAGGGCCCTTTCGCGGGTAAACCCGCTCCTACGGGATCTGCACTGCCTTGCGCGGTCCCCGTAGGAGCGGGTTTACCCGCGAACGACCGCGCAGCGGTCGCAATCGCACTCGAGATTTCAGCCTTGCCCCACACCCCTCAACGCCGCTGGTACCTCCCGGTCTCCCTGATCGCCGCCTTGGTGCTGCTGCCCCTGAGCGTGCTGCTGTTGTCCTGGCAATCCATCGACCTGCAGATCTGGTCCCACCTGCTCGACACCCAGATGGGTCGCCTGCTCGGCAATACCCTGACCCTGGTGGTGGGTGTGGGTGTGGGTGTCACCGTGCTGGGTGTCAGCCTGGCCTGGCTCACCAGCCTCTGCGACTTCCCCGGTCGACGCTGGCTGGACTGGGCGCTGATGTTACCGTTCGCCATCCCGGCCTACGTGCTGGCGTTCGTCTTCGTCGGCCTGCTGGACTTTGCAGGCCCGGTGCAAAGCGCCCTGCGCGAGGTGTTCGGGCCAATGCGCCTGCCTCGTGTGCGTTCCACCGGTGGGGTAATCACCGTCCTGGTGCTGGTCTTCTATCCCTATGTCTACTTGTTGGCGCGCACGGCTTTCCTGGCTCAGGGCAAGGGCCTGATGGAGGCGGCGCGGGTACTTGGGTTATCGCCCCTGCAGGCTTTCTGGCGGGTGGCCTTACCCATGGCTCGGCCGGCGATCGGTGCCGGTATCGCCCTGGCGCTGATGGAAACGCTGGCCGACTTCGGTGCAGTGGCCGTATTCAACTTCGACACTTTCACCACGGCCATCTACAAGACCTGGTACGGCTTCTTCAGCTTGTCCAGTGCGGCCCAGCTGGCCAGCCTGCTGCTGCTGGCGGTGATGCTGGTGCTGTACGGTGAGCGCCGCGCCCGCGGTGCCAGCCGGAGCGGCAACGAACGGCCGCGCGCGCAGGCGCTGTATCACCTGCGCGGCCTCAAGGCGCTGTTGGCCAGTGGCTGGTGCCTGCTGGTGTTTGCCTGCGCTTTCGTCATCCCGCTGCTGCAGTTGGTGGTGTGGTTCTGGCAGCGCGGTCGGCATGACCTGGATGAGCGTTATGTCGGCCTGGTGCTGCACACCCTGTACCTGGGCAGCATGGCGGCGCTGGTCACGGTGTGCGTGGCGCTGCTGCTGGCTTTCGCCCGGCGCCAGGCACCGACGGGCGGTATCCGCGCCGGGGTTGGCCTGGCCAATCTGGGGTATGCCCTGCCCGGTTCGGTGTTGGCGGTATCGATCATGCTGGCCTTCAGTTACCTCGACAACCACCTGGTCATCCCGCTGTCCAGCTGGATGGGCGGCGCCGGCAAGCCGCTGCTGCTAGGCAGCCTCTCGGCGTTACTGCTGGCCTACCTGGTGCGCTTCATCGCGGTGGCCTACGGACCGCTGGAGAGCAGCCTGGAGCGCATCCGCCCGTCACTCCCTGAAGCCTCGCGCAGCCTGGGTGTTGGCGGCGCAAGATTGTTTTTCAAGGTGTATCTGCCGCTGCTGGTACCGGGGGCACTTAGCGCCGCGCTGCTGGTGTTCGTCGATGTGCTCAAGGAAATGCCCGCCACCTTGCTGATGCGGCCGTTCGGCTGGGACACCCTCGCCGTGCGGGTGTTCGAGATGACCAGCGAAGGCGAGTGGGCACGCGCCTCGCTGCCGGCACTGACCTTGGTATTGGTGGGGCTGCTGCCGGTCATCGGCCTGATTCGCCGTTCGGCACGTCGACCCGGTCACAGTCACTGAGGATGTCAGTTTGCGACCTTGCGGCTACAATGCGCGGCATTCGCGCGGCGGGTGTGAGTAACAAGAAAAGCTGACGACCCAACGTCATCGACCGCCGCCGCTTCGCCACGCCCGGAAGGAGAAACCCATGGGACAGCGCACGCTTTTGTATGACCTGCACCTGGCGCTAGGCGCCAAGACGGTCGATTTCGGTGGCTGGGACATGCCCCTGCACTATGGCTCGCAGGTCGAGGAGCACCACCAGGTGCGCAGCGATTGCGGCGTCTTCGATGTCTCCCATATGACCGTGATCGATGTCGACGGCACTGATGCCACTGTTTGGCTGCAGCGCTTGCTGGCCAACGATGTGGCCCGCCTCGACGACACCGGCAAGGCGCTGTATAGCCCACTGCTGAACGAACAGGGCGGTGTAATCGATGATCTGATCGTCTACCGCACGGAAACCGGCTATCGCCTGGTCAACAACGCCGCCACCCGTGCCAAGGTGCTCGATTGGCTGCAATCGCAGCGTGCCGGGTTTTCCGTGGACTTCCAGGTCCGCCCTGATCTGGCCATCCTTGCCATCCAGGGGCCGCGGGCCCGCGAAAAGGTCGCGGCCCTGCTCAGCCCCGCGCGCGCTGCACTCATCCGCGAACTGCGCCCGTTCGAGGGCGTTGCTGACGGCGACTGGTTCATTGCCCGCACCGGCTATACCGGTGAGGACGGCTTGGAGATCATCTTCCCGGGCGATCAGGCGGTGGCCTTCTTCAACGACCTGGTCGGCGCCGGTATCGCCCCAAGCGGCCTGGGCGCCCGCGATACCCTGCGCCTGGAAGCCGGCATGAACCTGTACGGCCAGGACATCGACGAAAACCACACCCCGCTCACCTCCAACCTGGGCTGGAGCATCGCCTGGGAACCGGCCGAGCGCGACTTCATCGGCCGTGTCGGCCTGCTTGCTGAAATCGAGCACGGCGTGCAGGAAAAGCTGGTGGGTCTGGTGCTGGAAGAGCGCGGTGTACTGCGCGCCCATCAGGTCGTGCGTGTAGCCGGCATTGGCGAAGGGGAGATCACCAGTGGTAGTTTCTCGCCTACGCTGAGCAAGTCCATTGCATTGGCGCGCGTGCCTATGGCTACCGGTGATCGGGCCGAGGTGGAAATTCGCGGCAAGTGGTACCCGGTGCGGGTGGTCAAACCGACCTTCGTGCGCCACGGCAAGATCCTGATCTGAACAATTTATAACCGGCGGGCGTACCGCTGAGCCAATCGAGGAATTCAAGACATGAGCAATATCCCCGCCGAACTGCGTTTTGCCGAAAGCCATGAGTGGGCTCGCCTGGAAGCCGACGGCAGTGTGACCGTGGGTATCAGCGATCACGCCCAGCAAGCCTTGGGTGATGTGGTGTTCGTCGAACTGGCTGAAGTCGGCAAAGTGTTTGGCGCTGGCGACGCTGCAGGTGTGGTGGAGTCGGTCAAGGCCGCTTCGGACATCTATGCCCCGGTCGGTGGCGAAGTGATTGCGGTCAACGAAGAGCTGGCCGATAGCCCGGAACTGCTCAACGAAGAGCCTTACGGTTCGTGGATCTTCAAATTGAAGCCAAGCAACCCGGCCGAGCTGGACAAGTTGCTGGATGCGGCTGGCTACCAGGCGCTGATTGGCGAGTAAGACCGCGTCGCTTGCTTCGCGGCTAAAGCCGCTCCTACACAGGTACAGCGCTGCATTCGAGACGGGTGCAGCCCCTGTGGGAGCGGCTTCAGCCGCGAAGAGGCCGGGCCTGCAGACAAGTTTCCCCGCACAATCGGCAATCCCTTCCTAGACTTGTAAGTCTCCATGAGGCCTGGTCTAGGAAGAGAGCGTCGTCATGTCCCAGTCGCCATCCCTGCATCAACTGCAAGAGCTCAACCCATTTCTGCGCCGCCACCTGGGCCCCGATGCCACAGAGCAGCAGGCCATGCTCAACGCGCTGGGTATCGCCAGCCGCAACGAGCTGATCGAGCAGACCGTTCCCCCAGACATCCGCCTCAATCGCCCCCTCGACCTCCCTGCGGCACTGGACGAGCAAGCCGCCCTGGCCAAGCTGGCCGGTTATGCCGAACAGAACCAGGTCTGGACCAGCCTTATCGGCATGGGCTACCACGGCACCATCACCCCCACGGTCATCCTGCGCAACGTGCTGGAAAACCCCGGTTGGTACACCGCCTACACGCCCTACCAACCCGAAATTGCCCAAGGCCGGCTGGAGGCGCTGCTGAACTTCCAGCAAATGGTCATCGACCTCACCGGCCTGCCTCTGGCCAATGCCTCGCTGCTCGATGAAGCCACCGCTGCCGCCGAAGCCATGGCCCTGGCCAAGCGGGTGGCACGCAACAAGAGCAACGCCTTCTTCGCCGACGAGCACTGCCACCCGCAGACCCTTTCGGTACTCAAGACCCGCGCCGAGGGGTTCGGCTTCGAGCTGATCGTCGATTCTGTGGATAACCTTGCCAAACACTCGGTGTTCGGCGCTTTGCTGCAGTACCCCGACACCCACGGCGAAGTGCGCGATTTGCGCCCGCTGATCGACCAGTTGCACGGCCAACAGGCCTTGGCCTGCGTAGCCGCTGACCTGCTGAGCCTGGTGGTGCTGGCACCGCCCGGAGAGCTGGGCGCCGATGTGGTGCTGGGCTCGACCCAGCGCTTTGGTGTGCCGATGGGCTACGGCGGGCCTCACGCGGCCTATTTCGCCTGTCGCGACGACTACAAGCGGGCCATGCCGGGGCGCATCATCGGCGTATCGCGCGATGCCCGTGGCAACACTGCATTACGGATGGCCCTGCAAACCCGCGAGCAGCATATTCGCCGCGAAAAGGCCAACTCCAACATCTGCACGGCCCAGGTGCTGTTGGCCAACATTGCCGGCTTCTACGCGGTGTACCACGGCCCGGAAGGCCTGCAACGCATCGCGCAGCGTGTGCACCGGCTGACCTTCATCCTGGCTGCCGGCCTTGAGGCCAAAGGCATCAAACGCCTCAATCAGCACTTCTTCGACACCCTTACCCTGAATGTTGGTGGTGCCCAGGCTGCCATCATTGAAAGCGCCGAGGCCGCGCACATCAATTTGCGCATTCTCGGTCGCGGGCACCTGGGCGTGAGCCTGGACGAAACCTGCAACGAACAGACGGTGCTGCGCCTGCTCGACATCTTCCTGGGGGTGGATCATGGCCTGGAAATCACCGCCCTCGACCAGCTGGCCCTGCCTGAAGGCATCCCCGCCAGCCTGGTGCGACGCACGCCATTCCTCGCCCACCCCGTGTTCAACCTGCATCACAGCGAAACAGAGATGCTGCGCTACCTCAAGCAGCTAGAGAACAAGGACCTGGCGCTGAACCAGTCGATGATTCCGCTGGGCTCGTGCACCATGAAGCTCAACGCCACCAGTGAGATGATCCCCATCACCTGGTCCGGTTTTGCCCAGCTGCACCCGTTCGCTCCGGCGGCCCAGGCGGCAGGCTACAAGGCGATGATCGACGAACTGGAAAGCTGGCTGTGCGCGATCACCGGTTTCGATGCGATCTGCATGCAGCCCAACTCCGGTGCTCAGGGTGAATACGCCGGCCTGATGGCCATTACGCGCTATCACCGCAGCCGCCATCAGCCGATGCGCACGTTGTGCCTGATCCCGTCGTCGGCCCACGGCACCAACCCGGCGTCGGCACAGATGGCCGGCATGGACGTGGTGATCGTCGATTGCGACAACGATGGCAACGTCGACCTGGCTGACCTCAAAGCCAAGGCACACGCGGCCGGGGAGCGTCTGTCGTGCCTGATGATCACCTACCCCTCGACCCACGGTGTGTACGAGGAAGGGATACGCGAAATCTGCGATGTGGTGCACCAGCACGGCGGCCAGGTTTACATGGACGGTGCCAACCTCAATGCGCAGGTGGGCCTGGCGCGCCCCGCAGACATTGGGGCCGATGTTTCACACATGAACCTGCACAAGACGTTCTGCATTCCCCACGGCGGTGGCGGCCCGGGTATGGGGCCGATCGGTATCCGCGCGCACCTCAAGCCGTTCGTCGCCAGCCACCCGGTGGTGCCGGTGCCTGGGCTGGACCCGAACAACAGCGCGGTCAGCGCCGCGCCCTGGGGCAGCGCAAGCATCTTGCCGATCAGCTGGATGTATATCGCCATGATGGGCCCGCAGCTGGCCGACGCCAGCGAGGTGGCTATCCTTTCGGCCAACTACCTGGCCAGCCAGTTGGGCGCGGCGTTCCCGGTGCTATACCGCGGCCGCAACCAGCGCGTGGCGCATGAATGCATCCTCGACCTGCGGCCATTGAAAGCGCTGACAGGCATCAGCGAAGAGGACGTGGCCAAGCGCCTGATGGACTATGGCTTCCACGCACCGACCATGTCGTTCCCGGTGCCGGGCACGCTGATGGTGGAGCCGACCGAGAGTGAGTCGAAGGCCGAGCTGGACCGGTTCGTCGAGGCGATGCTGGCGATTCGGGCGGAAATTGACGAAGTACAGCAGGGCAACTGGCCTGCGGAGAACAACCCGCTGAAGCATGCACCGCATACCTTGGCTGATGTGCTGGGGGGATGGGACAGGCCGTATAGCCTGGAGCAGGCCGTGGCCCCCAGTGCTCACGTGCGCCAGCACAAATACTGGCCGGCGGTGAACCGGGTAGACAACGTGTATGGGGACAGAAACCTGTTCTGTGCGTGTGTGCCGGTGGAGGCTTATCGCTGAGGTAGGTGTTGGATGCTTCGCGGGTGCCTGTAGGAGCGGGTTTACCCGCGAAGCAGGCGACGCAGTTACTCGGCTACTGCATTTTTGGCCAGGATGGCATTGGCCAACTCCATGTCGGAAGCCTGCATCCCTGGGTTCTCTGCCCGTGCCTCGCGCATGGCCGCTTCCAGGAACGGCCCGCGGATCGCGCCTTCGCTGGCGACGAAGCTGCTGGCGTCATCCTGCGCGGCCACTACCAGCTTGTGATCCCGCGAGGTCAGGTAGCTCGATGCCGTGGTAGCACCGGAAGTCATCACGTTACGCCAGAAGGTATCGGCCATGGCCGAGCCAATAGGCAGCGAAAGCAAGGTAGCGGCGGCAATGGCGGTTTTGAGACGCATGTTGAAACACCTCGAAGGGTGATGGTTGAAGATGCGCGCTTGGATCTTTTCGGGCGAGGCAAGTTCCTTGAATACAAAGGACTTTTCGTCAGTTGCAGACGCGCAGCACTTCCTCGGCACGGGTCTGCCCAGCGGCCACTTTGGCCTCGCCGCAATGGCGCAGGTCAACCAGGCCATCGGCCAGTGCCTGTTGCCGCAATCGGGTCAGGTCGGCATGAGGGCCGATCAATGCGCGCAAGGTGTCGCTGGGCTCGAGCAGTTCGAATAATCCTGTGCGCCCCTGAAAACCGGTGCCGCGGCAGGCTCGGCAGGTGGCTGATGAACCTGCCTGGCAGTCGGTGCAGACGGTTCGCACCAGGCGCTGGGCCATTACCCCGATAAGCGTCGCCTTGATCAGGTAGTCGGCCACACCCAGCTCTTGCAAGCGGGTAATTGCTGCACAGGCGTCGTTGGTATGCAGGGTCGACAGTACCAGGTGCCCAGTCAGCGCTGCCTGAACTGCCACCAGGGCGGTTTCGCGGTCGCGAATTTCGCCGATCATGATGATATCGGGATCTTGGCGCAGCATGGCCCTGACCGCGTTGGCAAACCCCAGGTCCAGCGCGGGCTGTACCTGCAGCTGGTTGAAGGCTGGCTCCAGGCGCTCGATCGGGTCTTCGATGGTGCACAGGTTGACCTGTGGGGTGGCCAGCAGTTTGAGGCTGGTGTACAGCGTGCTGGTTTTGCCGGAACCGGTGGGGCCGGTGACCAGGATGATGCCTTGGCGCTGACGTAGCAGGCGCTGCCATTGGGCCAGTTGCTGGCCGTGCAGGCCAAGGCGGTCGAAGCCCTCTTGCAACTGGTGCGGGTCGAACAGGCGCAGCACCAGTTTCTCGCCAAACGGGGTGGGCAGGGTTGAAAGCCGCAGCTCCACTTCGCCACCACCGGGCAGGCGGCTTTGCAGCCGGCCGTCCTGCGGCCGGCGTTTCTCGGCAACGTCCATGCGGCCCAAGTGTTTCAGGCGGCTGACGAGGGCCAGGGTGACCCCGGCGGGGAAGGCATAGACGGTGTGCAGCAGGCCATCGATGCGGTAGCGCAGCTGGCCCTGTTCGCGGCGCGGTTCCAAGTGGATATCGCTGGCGCGTTGATCAATGGCGTACTGCAGCAGCCAGTCGACGATATGCACAATGTGTGCGTCGTCTGCGCTGGCCTCGGCCTGGCGTTTGCCCAGCTCCAGCAATTGCTCAAGTTCCCCCAGGCTGGCCGACTGCTGGTATTGCGCGCCTTTTACCGACTGGGCCAGGCGGTGGAACGACTGCGCTGACTCACGGATCTGCTGCGGGCTGGCCAGTACGCGACGGATCGATCGGCCGAGGCTACGGGCCAGGTCGGCCTGCCAGTCATCCTGGAAAGGCTGGGCGCTGGCGACGGTGACGCTGGAGGCATCGGCCGCGACGATGAGGATGCCGTGGCGCTGGGCGAAGGCTGGGGAGATCAGGCCGGTGACCTGGGGCAGGTCGAGTTGCATGGGGTCGATGCGCAGGTAGGGCTGGCCGACCTTGTCGGCCAGCCATTGGCAAAGGTACTCCAGGTCCAGAGGCTGACCAGGGTGCTGGCGGTTTTCCAGGCTGCAGGCGGCGATGTGTTCCAGCGGGTGGCTAGCGGGGTGGGCAGCGGCGTGTTCGAGTACTTGCAGGGTATCGCTGGCGTGCAGGTGCTGGTCAGCGAGCAGGGCCTGGAGCACTCGCTTGAGGTCGAGTGCCGGATTGTCGGGGGTATGCATGGGTGGCGTCCGTGCCTGATTGGGTAGTGCTGATCAAGGCTAGCCGGGCGGTGGGAGGCTATCGGAGGTGAAAGGTTTCGGGATTTTGCTGCGCCTGTACCGGACGCTTCGCGGGTGAACCCGCTCCTACAGGGATCGCACGGGCCTTGAGTGCTATGCGGTACAGGCCCGGGAGAGAGGGGGTTCAGACCACTGCCAACGCCACTCGCTGCAAGTTGGTCAGGCTCACCTCACCCACACACACCAGGTTACGCAGTTTCTGTGCAATGACCTCGGCCCGGTGCCAGCTCAACCCGCCAATGCCGATTTCGATATCCAGCCAGTCATCCTGCTGGCTGACCTGCACGCTATGCGGGGTCAGGAACTGCAAGGCGAACAGGTTGAGCACCCGGCACAGGCTATCGGGCTCGGCCTCGGCCTGCAGGCGATAGTGCACGGTGCTGTGGGCGTTGGTGGCGGCCCAGGCGTCGGTACGGGGCTGTGCGTTCATGCTGGTCTCCGCAAATGAGGGAGAAATTCTTGCACGTTGGTGGCGGTTTTTTTTCGCTATGATTGGGTGATTTCGCCTTATTGGTGAATTCTTTTATTCAAAAAAATCTGATGTGGAGAATAAACAATGCACAGCGAGCTGGACGCCTACGACCGTCGCATCCTCGAACTGCTGCAGGAGGACGCTTCGCTGTCCAGTGCACAGATCGCCGAGCGCGTCGGGCTGTCGCAATCGCCGTGCTGGCGGCGCATTCAGCGCTTGAAGGAAGAGGGGGTGATTCGGGGGCAGGTGACCTTGCTGGACCGCAAGAAGGTCGGCCTGAACACGCAGATTTTCGCCGAAGTGAAACTGAACGCCCACGGGCGCTCCAACTTCACCGAGTTCACCGAGGCGATCCGCGGGTTCCCTGAGGTGCTGGAGTGTTATGTACTGATGGGGGCTGTGGACTTTCTGCTGCGCATCGTCACGTCTGACATCGAGGCCTACGAGCGGTTCTTCTTCGAAAAACTGTCGAACGTGCCGGGGATTCAGGAGGTGAATTCGATTGTGGCGCTTTCCGAGATCAAGTCCACCACTAGCCTGCCGCTATCGCGTTGAGGCCATTCGCGGGTAAACCCGCTCCTACATCGGTGAGGCCATTCGCGGGTGGACCCGTTCCTACACTGGCCCCACGCCTGGCGCGGATCGTACGTAGGAGCGGGTTTACCCGCGAAGCAGGCGACGCGGTATCACGCCTTGAGCAGGTGCTTCCAGCCGCGGCTCTGGTCCACCGCCCGAGCCTGTTCGATACGCGCTTCCAGCACTTCATCGCTGATAGGCTGCTCGGCCAGCTCGTGCAGCTTTTTCAGGTCGCCGTACAAGCGGTCCATTTGCGGCGCTTCCAGCACCTGGCGGGCGTGGTGCAGCCAAGCCAGAAGTTGCTCGATACGTGGCAGCTGCTCAGCCAGGTCTTCCGGGCGCTGGGTGTACAGCGGCAGCTTCAGCGCGCGGCCTTCCTCGCCCAGCAGGTGACCCAGCCAGCTGGCCAACTGCGCCTTGCCCTGGCGTTCGCCGCGGCCCTTGCGCTCTGTGGTCCAGGTCCGGGCCATCAGCCAGCGTGAGGTTTCCAGCGAGAACTGGCCCCAGCGTACGTCTTCCAGTTCTTCGGCGAACTGCTCGGGCGCGGCGCGACGGATGTCTTCGTCATCGTTGCCGGCCTGAACCAGCGGGCGCCAGTCTTCAAGCAAGGCATCAAGGCTGGTGCGCAGGTCGCGGGTGGTGGCGCGCGGTGCTGCCTGGCCCAGGCTGGCGGTGAGCGCGCGCAGCTCGCTCAGGCACTCGACCCAGTCCTGGAGCAGGCGCCAGTGACCGTTGTGGCGGTACTGCTCGGCCAGGCGCTGGCTGCTGCCCAGCAGTTGCCAGGCGAGGGCGGCATAGGCGTCGTCCAAGGCCATTTCGGCTTCCAGCGCGGTGTGCGGCAGGTCCAGCTCGTAGCTGTCCGGTTCCAGCAGGCGGTAACCGCGCTCAGCCTTGCTGATGTCGCACGGCATCAGTGGCAGGCTGGCGGCCAGTTCTGCAGCCAGTTCCAGCAGTGCTTGCGGTTCACCTTCACGCAGCTCCAGCTCCAGCTCGCAGATCTCTTCCTTGCGCTTGCCGGCGATCACGAAGCCTTGGTCCAGCGCGGCCTCGATCACCACCTTGCTCTTGCCGCGGCCCCAGGCGATTTCGGCGTATTCACGGCTGAAGTCGGTGGTGAACAGCGGCTTGATGGTTTTCTTGTCCAGGTTGGCCAGTTGCTCGGGCCAGCAGGTGGCGTCCAGCTTCTTCAGGTCGAGCTTGACCTTGTCCAGGTTCCATTCGTACTCGTTGCGCTCTGACAGGCCAGCCACGCTCTGGCCGCGGCACTTGAGGGTTTGGATGACAGCGTCGCCATCGCGGCGCAGGCGCAGGGCGACACGGGCGGCGGACAGCTCACGCTCGGGGGTGTCGAAGTACTGGTTGAGCAGTTCACGGGTCTGCCAGCCGGACTTGTTGCGCTTTTTCAGCAGAGGGTGCTCGCGCAGTGCGGCAAGGGTCTCGCGGCTGGCGCGGAGCTTCAGTTCGGTTTCTTTGTGCATCACAGACTCGAAAGAGGGGGCGTGGTTGGCAGAGAGTCTACAGCAGTCAGCCCTCAACGGTTTATTCCAGACAGCGGATAGTCCTATGATGGGCAACGTTTCCGAGGAGTACGCGCATGCCGTTGCCGACGCTGAAAGACCAGTTTGCCGCCTTGATCGCCGCGCCTTCGGTCAGCTGTACCCAACCTGCGCTGGACCAGTCCAACCGCCAGGTTATCGACCTGTTGGCCGGTTGGCTCGGCGACCTGGGTTTCAAGTGCGATATCCAGCAGGTCAGCCCCGGCAAGTTCAACCTGCTGGCCAGCCGTGGCACCGGCCCAGGAGGGCTGGTGCTGGCCGGGCACAGCGATACCGTGCCCTATGACGAACAGCTGTGGGCCAGCGACCCGCTGAAGCTGACCGAAGCCGATGGCCGTTGGGTCGGCCTGGGCAGCTGCGACATGAAGGGCTTCTTCGCCCTGGTCATCGAAGCGGTCATCCCGCTGCTGGAGCACGACTTCAAGGAGCCGCTGCTGATCCTTGCCACCTGCGACGAAGAAAGCTCCATGTCCGGCGCCCGTGCCCTGGCCGAGGCCGGCCAGCCACTGGGGCGTGCAGCGGTCATCGGTGAGCCTACCGGGCTGCGGCCAATTCGCATGCACAAGGGCATCCTCATGGACCGCATCGACATCCTCGGCCGCAGTGGCCATTCGTCGGATCCAAGCCTGGGCCGCAGCGCCATGGAAGCCATGCATGCGGTCATGGGCGAGCTGATGGGCCTGCGCCAGCACTGGCAAAACACCTATAGCAACCCCCAATTCACCGTGCCGACCCCGACCATGAACTTCGGCTGCATCCACGGCGGTGACAACCCCAACCGCATCTGCGGCCAGTGCGCCCTGGAGTTCGACCTGCGGCCGCTGCCGGGCATGGACGTGGACCAGCTGCGCGCGGCCATTCGCGAAAAGCTGGTACCCGTGGCCGAGCGCCATGAGGTGCGCATCGACTATGCACCGCTGTTCCCGGAGGTGCCGCCGTTCGAGCAGGCTGCCGATGTCGAACTGGTACAGGTCGCGGAGCGCCTGACCGGCCATCGCGCTGAAGCGGTGGCGTTCGGCACCGAAGCACCTTATCTTCAGCAACTGGGCTGCCAGACCATCGTGCTGGGCCCTGGCGACATTGCCTGCGCCCACCAGCCCGGCGAATACCTTGAAATGTCACGAATCGAGCCTACCGTGCGTCTATTGCGTGACCTGATCCGGCACTATTGCCTGCACTAAACGTCAATCGAACTGATTCGTTCCTGCCTAGAGGAGACCGCGCGTGACCGCAAGCCTGTTCCGACGATGATCCTGAACGCCCCCTGCATCGCCGTTCTCCGTCCACTTATCCACAGGCCCTGTCATGCCCGATTACGTCAACTGGCTGCGTCATGCATCCCCCTATATCAATGCCCATCGCGACTGCACCTTTGTGGTCATGCTCCCTGGCGATGGGGTGGAACACCCTAATTTCGGCAACATCGTCCACGACCTGGTGCTGCTGCACAGCCTGGGCGTGCGCCTGGTGCTGGTGCATGGCTCGCGCCCGCAGATCGAAAGCCGGCTGGCCGATCGCGGCCTGACGCCGCACTATCACCGGGGCATGCGTATTACTGATGCGGCCACCCTGGACTGCGTGATCGATGCCGTCGGCGCCCTGCGCCTGGCCATTGAAGCGCGGCTGTCGATGGACATCGCCGCTTCGCCCATGCAGGGCTCGCGCCTGCGCGTGGCCTCCGGCAACCTGGTCACTGCGCGGCCGATCGGCGTGCTTGAAGGCGTGGACTACCACCACACTGGCGAAGTGCGCCGGGTCGACCGCAAGGGCATCAGCCGCTTGCTCGACGAGCGTTCCATCGTGCTGTTGTCGCCCTTGGGCTACTCGCCTACCGGGGAAATCTTCAACCTGGCCTGCGAAGACGTGGCTACCCGTGCGGCCATCGAACTGGGTGCCGACAAATTGTTGCTGTTCGGCGCCGAGCCGGGCCTGTTGGATGCTGACGGTAGGCTGGTGCGTGAACTGCGCCCGCAGCAGGTTGCTCCGCATCTGCAGCGTCTAGGCAGCGACTACCAGGGCGAACTGCTGGATGCTGCGGCCGAGGCTTGCAAAGGCGGTGTGGCGCGCAGCCATATCGTCAGCTATGCCGAGGACGGCGCGCTGCTCACCGAGCTGTTCACCCGGGGCGGTGGCGGTACGCTGGTGTCGCAGGAGCAGTTCGAAGTGGTGCGCGAGGCGACCATCGAGGACGTCGGTGGCCTGCTGGAGTTGATCAGCCCGCTGGAAGAGCAGGGCATCCTGGTGCGCCGTTCGCGCGAAGTGCTGGAGCGAGAGATCGAGCAGTTCAGCGTGGTCGAGCGCGAGGGCATGATCATCGCCTGTGCGGCGCTGTACCCGATTGCCGATTCCGAGGCCGGGGAGCTGGCTTGCCTGGCGGTGAACCCGGAGTACCGCCATGGCGGACGTGGCGATGAGCTGCTGGAACGCATCGAGAGCCGGGCACGGCAGATGGGCTTGAGTACTTTGTTCGTGCTGACTACGCGCACTGCGCACTGGTTCCGCGAGCGCGGCTTTGCGCCGAGTGGCGTGGAGCGGCTGCCGGCGGCGCGGGCTTCGCTGTACAACTACCAGCGCAATTCGAAGATTTTCGAGAAGCCCTTGTAAGCCTGTACCGCAGCTCATGTGGGAGCGGCCTTGCGTCGCGAAAGGGCCGCAAAGCGGCCCCGACATTATCAGCTTGATGCGCAAATATTGGGGGGCACTTTCGCCCCTATCGCGACGCCGCTCCCACAATGGGGGGCGGCGTTTTCGTTTACACGGTATGCAGGTACCAGTTGTACTCGAGGTCGGAGATCGAGTGCTCGAACTCTTCCAGCTCGCTTTCCTTGCACGCGACAAAGATGTCGATGTACTTCGGATCGATGTACTTGTTCAGGATTTCGCTGTCGTCCAGCTCGCGCAGGGCATCGCGCAGGTTGTTCGGCAGGCTCTGCTCCAGCTGCTCGTACGAGTTGCCTTCGATCGGCTCGCCCGGTTCGATCTTGTTGGTCAGGCCGTGGTGCACGCCCGCCAGCACCGCAGCCATCATCAGGTACGGGTTGGCGTCGGCACCGGCCACGCGGTGCTCGATGCGCACGGCGTCCGGCGAGCCGGTCGGTACGCGCAGGGCCACGGTGCGGTTGTCCAGGCCCCAGCTTGGCGCGTTCGGTACGTAGAACTGCGCGCCGAAGCGGCGGTACGAGTTGACGTTCGGGCAGAGGAACGCCATGGACGCGGGCAGGGTCTCGAGCACACCGCCGACAGCGTGACGTAGCGCGGCGTTCTGCTCGGGATCCTCGCTGGTGAAGATGTTGTTGCCATCTTTGTCCAGCACGGAAATGTGTACATGCAGGCCGTTACCAGCCTGGCCCGGGTAGGGCTTGGCCATGAAAGTGGTGTCCATTTCATGGTCGTAGGCGATGTTCTTGATCAACCGCTTGAGCAGTACCGCGTAATCGCAGGCCTTGAGCGGGTCGGGCACGTGGTGCAGGTTGACTTCGAACTGCGCCGGGGCGCTTTCCTTGACGATGGCGTCGGCCGGGATGCCTTGCTCCTTCGCGCCTTCGAGGATGTCCTGCAGGCAGTCGGCATACTCGTCGAGGTCGTCGATCAGGTACACCTGGGTCGACTGCGGGCGCTTGCCCGAGATTGGCGAGCGCGGCGGCTGCGGGCGGCCATTCACGTTCTCCTGGTCGATCAGGTAGAACTCCAGCTCGAATGCGGCGCAGATGGTCAGGCCCATATCGGTGAACTTGCTCACCACCTGACGCAGCACTTCACGCGGGTCGGCGAAGAACGGCTCACCTTCCAGCTCGTGCATGGTCATCAGCAGCTGGGCGGTAGGGCGTTTTTGCCACGGCTCATTACAGAGCGTGTCGGGGATTGGATAGCAGATGCGGTCAGCATCGCCGATGTCCAGGCCCAGCCCGGTGCTTTCGACGGTGGAACCGTTGATGTCCAGGGCAAAGAGGGAGGCCGGCAGATTGATGCCTTTCTCGTAAACCTTGTGGAGGCTGGTGCGCTCTATGCGCTTGCCACGCACCACACCATTCATATCTGCAATCAGAAGGTCAACGTAGAGAACCTCAGGATGTTCCTTAAGGAACGCGTTCGCTTCGTTAAGCTGAACGGCACGCGGGGGTACCGACATGATGCAACACCTTTGTTGTTAAAAATATCAATCAAGGGGGGCTTGCAGGACCAGTCAACCGAAAAGCCATACTGATGTCAAGCCAACCCCATGACGCCCTGAAATGGCACATCTACGGCAGATTTGCTGCATATCGGGGCAGGCCATTATCCGCTATTTCTGCCTGAAAGGGTGATCTCAAACGTGCCGTGTTTTATTTTTTACGGAAGTGTTGTGTAAAAAAATGAACAAGGCTAAGCTCGGTCACAACCCAGAACACAATAATACGAGGGTCACATGGTCCGCTTGCCGCGACCTGAAAGTACTGCGTGCGCAGTGCAATCGGGTACTTCCGTCGTTTTTGCAAGCTTCGTCAATGGCGTGGTCGCCCTGGCCGCAATAATTGACGTTTGGCGTTCCCGGACCCGTCCTCGTAGCGGCTTGCCGCCCTTCGCTTCGTCTTCCTGCCTTTTGAACTCATTACGGACACAGCTGATTTCAGTGTATCCACTGTGGCTCTGCGCGTGGGTTTTTGCTTTAGCAATCGACTCCATCCAGAATCAAGTCGCGGACCACCTTACCTCCTGAGGTATTTATGAGTAACAACCTCGACCAGCTCACCGATTGGTTGAAAGAGCACAAGATCACCGAAGTCGAATGCATGATCAGCGACCTGACCGGCATCACGCGCGGCAAGATTTCGCCAACCAACAAATTCATCGCTGAAAAAGGCATGCGGCTGCCCGAAAGCGTGCTGCTGCAGACCGTGACCGGCGACTACGTCGACGACGACATCTATTACGAACTGCTCGACCCGGCAGACATCGACATGATCTGCCGCCCTGACGAGAACGCTGTGTTCCTCGTGCCGTGGGCCATCGAGCCAACCGCACAGGTCATCCACGACACCTACGACAAGAAGGGCAACCCGGTCGAACTGTCGCCGCGCAACGTGCTGAAGAAAGTGCTCAAGCTATACGCTGACAAGGGCTGGCAGCCGATCGTCGCACCGGAGATGGAGTTCTACCTGACCAAGCGCAGCGAAGACCCGGACTTCCCGCTGCAGCCCCCGGTAGGCCGTTCCGGTCGCCCGGAAACCGGCCGTCAGTCGTTCTCGATCGAAGCTGCCAACGAATTCGACCCGCTGTTCGAAGACGTCTACGACTGGTGCGAGCTGCAGCAGCTGGACCTCGACACGCTGATCCACGAAGACGGCACGGCGCAGATGGAAATCAACTTCCGTCACGGCGACGCTCTGCACCTGGCCGACCAGATCCTGGTGTTCAAGCGCACCATGCGCGAGGCGGCGCTCAAGCACAACGTGGCTGCCACCTTCATGGCCAAACCGATGACCGGCGAGCCGGGCAGTGCCATGCACCTTCACCAGAGTGTGGTCGACGTGGCCACCGGCAAGAACATCTTCAGCAATGAAGACGGCAGCATGAGCGAGCTGTTCCTGAACCACATTGGTGGCCTGCAGAAGTTCATCCCCGAGGCGCTGCCGCTGTTCGCGCCCAACGTCAACTCGTTCCGCCGCTTCCTGCCCGACACTTCGGCGCCGGTAAACGTGGAGTGGGGCGAAGAAAACCGCACCGTCGGCTTGCGTGTACCGGATGCCGGCCCGCAAAGCCGGCGCGTCGAAAACCGCCTGCCGGGCGCCGACGCCAACCCATACCTGGCCATCGCCGCCAGCCTGCTGTGTGGCTACATCGGCATGGTCGAAGGCATCGAGGCCAGCGCGCCAGTGCAGGGCCGTGGTTACGAACGCCGCAACCTGCGCCTGCCTCTGACCATCGAAGATGCCTTGGAACGCATGGAAAACAGCCGTGCGCTGGTGCAGTACCTGGGCAAGAAATTCATTACCGGGTATGTCGCTACCAAGCGCGCCGAGCACGAAAACTTCAAACGTGTCATCAGTTCGTGGGAGCGTGAGTTCCTGCTGTTCGCTGTCTGATCAACCCTGGTGCCGCAGGAGCGCGGCGGTCCAATAACGGAGAAGCACATGAGCGTCAACAACCCGCAAACCCGTGAATGGCAAGCCCTGAGCGGGGAGCATCACCTCGCACCTTTCAGTGACTACAAGCAACTGAAGGAGAAGGGGCCGCGCATCATCACCAAGGCCCAGGGTGTGCATTTGTGGGATAGCGAGGGGCACAAGATTCTCGACGGCATGGCCGGTCTGTGGTGCGTGGCGGTCGGCTACGGCCGTGAAGAGCTGGTGCAGGCGGCGGAAAAACAGATGCGCGAGCTGCCGTACTACAACCTGTTCTTCCAGACCGCTCACCCGCCTGCGCTCGAGCTGGCCAAGGCGATCACCGACGTGGCGCCGAAAGGTATGACCCATGTGTTCTTCACCGGCTCCGGCTCCGAAGGCAACGACACTGTGCTGCGCATGGTGCGCCACTACTGGGCGCTGAAGGGCAAACCGCACAAGCAGACCATCATCGGCCGCATCAACGGTTACCACGGCTCCACCTTCGCCGGTGCATGCCTGGGCGGCATGAGCGGCATGCACGAGCAGGGTGGCCTGCCGATCCCGGGCATCGTGCACATCCCTCAGCCGTACTGGTTCGGCGAGGGTGGCGACATGACCCCTGACGAATTCGGTGTCTGGGCCGCCGAGCAGTTGGAGAAGAAGATCCTCGAAGTCGGCGAAGACAACGTCGCTGCCTTCATCGCCGAGCCGATCCAGGGCGCAGGTGGCGTGATCATCCCGCCGCAAACCTACTGGCCGAAGGTGAAGGAGATCCTCGCCAGGTACGACATTCTGTTCGTCGCCGACGAGGTGATCTGCGGCTTCGGCCGTACCGGCGAGTGGTTTGGCTCTGATTACTACGACCTCAAGCCTGACCTGATGACCATCGCGAAAGGCCTGACCTCCGGTTACATCCCCATGGGCGGTGTGATTGTGCGTGACACCGTGGCCAAGGTGATCAGCGAAGGCGGCGACTTCAACCACGGTTTCACCTACTCCGGTCACCCGGTGGCGGCCGCGGTGGGCCTGGAAAACCTGCGCATCCTGCGTGACGAGAAAATTGTCGAGAAGGCGCGCATGGAAGCGGCACCGTATTTGCAAAAGCGTTTGCGTGAGCTGCAGGACCATCCACTGGTGGGTGAAGTGCGCGGCCTGGGCATGCTGGGTGCGATCGAGCTGGTCAAGGACAAGGCCACCCGCAGCCGTTACGAGGGCAAGGGCGTGGGCATGATCTGTCGCACCTTCTGCTTCGAGAACGGGCTCATCATGCGCGCGGTGGGTGACACCATGATCATCGCGCCGCCGCTGGTAATCAGCCATGCGGAGATCGACGAACTGGTGGAAAAGGCGCGCAAGTGCCTGGACCTGACCCTTGAGGCGATTCGATAAGCGTTTGCTAGGCTAGCGTTGTGACATTAAGTCGTTACATGGCCCTGCTTTCCTTGATACAGGGCCTTGTAACTTGCCAGACTAGCGACTGTTTCAGTCGCCGCGCGCTCTGCACCGTGGGTTCTGGCTGCTGGACAGTTGCTAAATAAAAATTCTGGAGCATTACGCATGAATAAAATGGGCAAGACGTTGCTGGCCGCCGCCCTGATGGGTGCCATGGCCTCCGCTGTTCAGGCTGAAGACAAAGTGTTGAACGTCTATAACTGGTCGGACTACATCGCTCCGGACACCATCGCCAAGTTCGAGAAGCAGACAGGGATCAAGGTCAAGTACGACGTCTTCGACAGCAACGAAACCCTGGAAGCCAAGCTGCTGGCAGGCAAGTCGGGCTATGACATCGTCGTGCCTTCGAACAATTTCCTGGCCAAGCAGATCAAGGCGGGTGTGTACGAGGAGCTGGACCGGTCCAAGCTGCCGAACTGGAAGAACCTCGACCCCGACCTGCTCAAGGCCGTTGGCGATGCCAGCGACAAGGACAACAAGCATGCCTTCCCTTACATGTGGGGCTCGATCGGCATTGGCTACAACCCGGAAAAGGTCAAGGCTGCGCTGGGCGTGGACAAGATCGATTCGTGGGACGTGGTGTTCAAGCCTGAGAACATCGCCAAGCTCAAGAGCTGCGGCGTGAGCTTCCTCGACGCCCCGACCGAAATGCTCCCGGCTGCGCTGCACTACCTCGGCAAGCCGACCGACAGCACCAAGAAAGAAGACCTGAAGGCTGCCGAGGACCTGTTCCTCAAGATCCGTCCTTCGATCACCTATTTCCACTCGTCCAAGTACATCGGCGACATGGCCAACGGCAACATCTGTGTAGCCGTCGGTTACTCGGGTGACCTGGAGCAGTCCAAGGCCCGTGCCCATGAAGCGGGCGACAAGGTCAAAGTGGACTACGTCATTCCGAAGGAAGGTGCCGGTACTTTCTACGACATGGTCGCCATCCCGAAAGATGCCGAGCATAAAGACGCGGCCTACGAGTTCATGAACTTCCTGATGCAGCCGGAAATCATGGCTGAAATCACCAACGCCGTGCGCTTCCCGAACGGTAACGCTGCTGCCACCCCGTTCGTGGACAAAGACATCACCAGCGACCCAAGCATCTACCCGCCTGCCGAAGTGAAGAAGCAGCTGTATGCGATCGCTGCGCCTGACGCTTCTGTGCAGCGAGTGATCACCCGCAGCTGGACGAAGATCAAGTCGGGCAAGTAAGCCCGATGCGACACCTCTGGGCCGGGTTTGCCGGCCCAGAGCCATTGAAAGGTAATTGATGATTGCGGCATCGAAGCTGCGAAGTTAAGTTGCGCGCCGGTTTTGCGTGTGCGGCAGCATTGTCGCTACCCAGGCACTGATTGTGAGGACCCCCACTTGTCTATTTCTGTATTCCGCAAGGCCTTGATGGCCAGCGCGGGCCTGACGCTGGCATGCAGCGTCCAAGCGGCGCCGACGGTGCACTTCTATAACTGGTCCGACTACATCGGCCCGACTACACTCGCGGACTTCGAGAAAGCTACGGGCATCAAGCCCGTGCAAGACGTGTTCGACTCCAACGAAACCCTGGAAGGCAAGCTGCTGGCCGGTAACACCGGCTATGACGTGGTGGTGCCGTCCAACCATTTCCTGGGCAAGCAGATCAAGGCGGGCGCCTTCCAGAAGCTCGACAAGAACCTGCTGCCCAACTATTCCAACCTCGACCCGGCGTTGATGAAGCGCCTGGAAAAGAACGACCCGGGCAACCAGTACGCGGTGCCTTACCTGTGGGGCACCAACGGCATCGGTTACAACGTCGACAAGGTCAAGGCCGCGCTGGGCGTGGATACCATCGATTCCTGGGCCGTGCTGTTCGAGCCCGAAAACATGAAGAAGCTCTCCAAGTGCGGTGTGGCCTTCCTCGACTCGGCAGACGAAATGCTGCCAGCGGTGCTCAACTACATGGGCCTCAACCCCAACAGCACCGACCCCAAGGATTACGCCAAGGCCGAGCAGAAGCTGCTGGCGGTGCGCCCGTACGTGACCTACTTCCACTCGTCCAAGTACATCACCGACCTGGCCAACGGCGACATCTGCGTCGCGGCAGGTTTTTCGGGTGATGTGTTCCAGGCCAAGGCCCGCGCTGAAGAAGCGAAGAAGGGCGTGAACCTGGCCTACGCCATTCCCAAGGAAGGCGGCAACCTCTGGTTCGACGTGCTGGCGATCCCCAAGGACGCCAAGAACGTCAAAGAGGCGCATGCCTTCATCAACTATTTGCTGAAACCTGAGGTTATCGCCCAGGTCAGTGATTACGTCGGTTACGCCAACCCGAACCCCAAGGCTGGCGCCCTGATGGACCAGGCCGTAAGGACTGACGCCGCGGTTTACCCACCGCAGGAAGTGCTGGACAAGATGTTCGTGAACTCAGAGTTGCCACCCAAGGTGCAACGGCTGATGACCCGCAGCTGGACCAAGGTCAAGTCGGGCAAGTAAAAATCCAGACCCGCGACGGCACCGTAGAACAGGCCACGCGGGCACAAAAATCTTGTTGGGAGTTTCACTCATGGCAGTTGCCTCCGGTGCCTATAAAAAAGCCCTCGAGGGTGGCCAGCAACCCAAGCAGGTGCTGGTCAAGATCGACCGGGTCACGAAAAAGTTCGACGAAACGGTAGCCGTGGACGATGTGTCCCTGGAAATCCGCAAGGGCGAGATCTTCGCCCTGCTGGGCGGCTCCGGTTCCGGCAAGTCCACCTTGCTGCGCATGCTGGCCGGCTTCGAGCGCCCGTCCGAAGGGCGGATCTTCCTCGATGGCGTCGACATCACCGACATGCCGCCGTACGAGCGGCCGATCAACATGATGTTCCAGTCCTACGCGCTGTTCCCGCACATGACCGTGGCGCAGAACATCGCCTTCGGCCTGCAGCAGGACAAGATGCCCAAGGCCGAGATCGATGCCCGCGTGGCCGAGATGCTCAAGCTGGTGCACATGACCCAGTACGCCAAGCGCAAGCCGCACCAGTTGTCGGGCGGCCAGCGTCAGCGTGTGGCGTTGGCCCGCTCGCTGGCCAAGCGCCCCAAACTGCTGCTGCTCGACGAGCCGATGGGTGCACTGGACAAGAAACTGCGTTCGCAGATGCAGCTGGAGCTGGTCGAGATCATCGAGCGCGTGGGTGTAACCTGCGTGATGGTGACCCACGATCAGGAAGAGGCCATGACCATGGCCCAGCGCATCGCGATCATGCACCTGGGCTGGATCGCCCAGATCGGCTCGCCAGTGGACATCTACGAGACACCTACCAGCCGCCTGGTGTGCGAGTTCATCGGTAACGTCAACCTGTTCGAAGGTGACGTGGTCGACGACGCCGAAGGCTACGCGATCATTGCCAGCCCGGAGCTGGAGCGCAAGATCTACGTGGGCCACGGCATCACCACCTCGGTGGAAGACAAGCACATCACCTACGCCCTGCGCCCGGAAAAGATGCTGGTCACCACCCAGCAGCCAACCTGCGAGCACAACTGGTCGCGCGGCAAGATCCACGACATCGCCTACCTGGGCGGCCACTCGGTGTTCTATGTGGAGCTGCCGAGCGGCAAGATCGTCCAGTCGTTCGTTGCCAACGCCGAGCGCCAAGGTACCCGTCCGACCTGGGGCGATGAAGTGTACGTATGGTGGGAAGACGACAGCGGCGTGGTACTGCGGTCATGAAACTGCGCAAGCTCAAGCGAGCCTTCCAGCGTCTGGTCCCGGAGGGGCGGCACTTGGTGATCGGCGTGCCGTTCATCTGGCTGTTCCTGTTCTTCATGCTGCCGTTCTTCATCGTCCTGAAGATCAGTTTTGCCGAAGCTGACGTGGCAATCCCGCCGTATACCGAGATCTATACCTACGTCGAAGACAAGATCCAGCTGGTCCTCAACCTGGCCAACTACGGGCTGTTGACCGAGGATGAGCTGTACCTCTCGGCCTACCTGGGTTCGTTGAAGATGGCGTTCTTCAGCACCCTGCTGTGCCTGCTGATCGGCTTCCCGATGGCCTACGCCATTGCCAACGCCAAGAAGGAGACCCAGACGGTCCTGCTGTTGCTGATCATGATGCCAACCTGGACCGCGATCCTGATCCGCGTCTATGCCTGGATGGGTATCCTCAGCAACAACGGCCTGCTCAACGGTTTCCTCCTGTGGACCGGGTTGATCGACCAGCCGTTGCAGATCCTCAACACCAACCTGGCGGTCTACATCGGCGTGGTCTATTCGTACCTGCCGTTCATGATCCTGCCGCTGTTCGCCAACCTGGTGAAGCATGATCCGAGCCTGCTCGAAGCTGCATCCGACCTGGGTTCGAGCACCTTCAACAGCTTCTGGAAGATCACGGTACCGCTGTCGAAAAACGGCATCATCGCCGGCTGCATGCTGGTGTTCATCCCGGTGGTGGGCGAGTTCGTGATCCCGGAACTGCTGGGTGGCCCGGAAACCCTGATGATCGGTAAAGTGCTGTGGCAGGAGTTCTTCAACAACCGTGACTGGCCGGTGGCATCCGCCCTGGCAGTGGTGATGCTGGCGATCCTGATCGTGCCGATCCTGCTGTTCAACCGTAGCCAGGCCAAAGAGATGGAGGGCCGCGCATGAAACGCTTCAGTTTCTCCAAGCTGATGCTGGTGCTCGGCTTGCTGTTCATCTACCTGCCGATGTTGATCCTGGTGATCTACTCGTTCAACGCCTCCAAGCTGGTGACGGTGTGGGGCGGCTGGTCGATCAAATGGTACGTCGGCCTGCTCGACAACACCCAGCTGATGGGTTCGGTGATGCGCTCGCTGGAAATCGCCTGCTACACGGCGGTGGCGGCAGTGGCGCTGGGTACCCTGGCGGCCTTCGTGCTGACCCGCGTCACCCGCTTCAAGGGCCGCACGCTGTTCGGTGGCCTGGTCACTGCGCCGCTGGTAATGCCCGAAGTGATCACCGGTCTGTCGCTGTTGCTGCTGTTCGTGGCCATGGCGCAGATGATCGGCTGGCCGCAGGAGCGGGGTATCGTCACCATCTGGATCGCCCATACAACGTTCTGTGCGGCGTATGTGGCGGTGGTGGTGTCGGCTCGCCTGCGTGAGCTGGACCTGTCGATCGAGGAAGCGGCGATGGACCTGGGTGCCAAGCCGTGGAAGGTGTTCTTCCTGATCACCATCCCGATGATCGCGCCATCGCTGGCGGCGGGCGGCATGATGTCGTTTGCCCTGTCGCTGGACGACCTGGTATTGGCCAGCTTCGTCTCCGGGCCTGGCTCGACCACCTTGCCGATGGAAGTGTTCTCGGCGGTGCGCCTGGGTGTGAAACCGGAGATCAACGCCGTGGCCAGCCTGATCTTGCTGTCGGTATCGCTGGTGACCTTCTTCGTCTGGTACTTCAGCCGCCAGGCCGAAGAGCGTCGTCGCAAGGCGATTCAGCAGGCGATCGAAGAGGGTGCTGCAGCCAACGCTTCGCAGCCGCAAGTCAAGCGCCCGGCGCCGGTGGCTGCGTCGGCCTGACCTGGCCCTTTCGCGGGCACGCCCGCTCCCACAGGGACCTCACAGCCTTCAGGGTTGTGGTGAGCCCTGTGGGAGCGGGCATGCCCGCGAAGGCTCCAGCACCGATTCAAAGCCATACCGCATCCCAATGTGGATAGTCCCTGATACTTCTGACCAATCCAGCCCTCAAGGGATTGGCAACAATGTACCGGGCTACATGAACCACACACTCTTCCCGCCGCAGCGCATGGTCCTGGTAACCCGATTGCCATATCGGCTTGTGCCCGACACCGGCCTTGCGCAAGGCAATCGCTGTGCGTGATTTGAACTTGCGCATCAGCGTTCCCAATGTCACTTCTTTCAGCTCGATCAGCCAATGCAGATGGTCCGGCATCACTACCCAGGCCAACGATTGGCAGTCCTGAATGTCATCTGAGACCCGAAGGTGTTTGACCACCAGACGGGCATGGTGGAAGTCGCGGAACAGTGGTTTGCGTTGATGCGTGATGGTGGTCAGCATGTAGAGCCTGCCAGGCTCGGAGAAGCGCCCGCGGCGCAGTCGGTGGGATTCGGCTAACGGCATTTTGATCTTCCTTGAATGTGAGCCTCCCCGTGAAAGGTAGCGGTTGGAGCGGGGATGGCAGAAGACCGATGGTTTCTGGATATGGCAGATACTGATACCTGGCTGTGGAGGCCTCTTCGCGGGCTCGCCCGCTCCCACAGGTACCGCGCAGGTCTCAAATAGTGCGCTCTCTCTGTGGGAGCGGGCGTGCCCGCGAAGAGGCCCCCACAGGCACCAAAAATGCCAGCATGGCCCCCGCCAGTGATGTTTATCGAACCCTGAACTACGCTCACAGTCGCATCCCACAAATCATTTGTGCGCAAGCAAGGAGCCAGCATGGCGTTGATGCGTCCGCTGTCGGTCATCTGTCTGGTGTTGTTGTACATGCTCACCGGCTGTAGCAAGGAAGAGGTCCCCAAGACGCTGCCTCGGGTGGGGGTGCAGCAGGTACAACCCACCGATTTCGCTGCCAGGGTCACCCTGACCGGCGACGTACAGGCACGGGTGCAGACCGACTTGTCATTCCGCGTCGGCGGCAAGATCATTTCGCGTAGCGTCGACGTAGGTGATCACGTCAAGGCCAACCAGGTGCTGGCCCGGCTGGACCCGAAAGACCTGCAGAACAATGTCGATTCGGCCAAGGCCGAAGTATTCGCCGCGCAGGCGCGCGTTACCCAGACCAGTGCGGCCTTCGTGCGCCAGCAAAAACTGCTGCCCAAGGGCTACACCAGCCAGAGCGAATACGATGCTGCCGAAGCCGCGCTGCGCAGCAACCAGAGCGCACTCAAGGCCGCCCAGGCGCAACTGGCCAATGCCAACGAGCAACTCAGCTACACCGCACTGGTCTCCGAGGCCGCCGGGGTCATCACCGAGCGCCAGGCCGAGGTTGGCCAAGTGGTGCAGGCGACCATGCCGATCTTCAGCCTGGCCGTCGATGGCGACCGCGATGCGGTGTTCAACGTCTACGAATCGCTGCTGGTGGCGCCGCCCAGCGATGCCGGAGTAGTCGTGAGCCTGCTGGACGATCCCAAGGTCCAGGCCCGTGGCTTCGTACGTGAAATCACCCCCACCGTGTCGGCGCAAAGCGGCACCGTGCAGGTCAAGGTGGGGCTCAAGGACGTGCCGCCCGGGATGCAATTGGGGGCACCGGTTACTGCCACCACCAATGCCCAGGGTCGGCCCAGCATCGAGCTGCCATGGTCGGCGCTGACCAAGGCCTTGCATGAGCCTGCCGTGTGGGTGGTGGGCGAGGGCGACAAGGTGGAACTGCGCAAAGTCAAAATCCGCCGTTACCTCACCGGCAAGATCGTGGTCGCCAGCGGCCTAAAAGCCGGCGAGACCGTAGTGGTCAATGGCGGCCAGTTGCTGCACCCCGGCATGCAGGTACAGAAGGTCGACGCCAAGGGCCCAGGGGGTGAGCTATGAAGCGTCTGTTGCTGATGCTCTCGGCCGCTGTGCTGCTGGTCGGTTGCAGTAGCGAAGAAGAGGCACCAGAGGCGATCCGGCCCGTGCTGTCGGTCAAGGTCGAACCCCAGGTGCAGTCGCAGCTGGGCCGCTTCGCCGGCAGTATCCAGGCGCGCTTCGAAAGCACCTTGGGCTTCCGGGTTTCCGGGCGCATTGCCCGGCGCTGGCTGGACGTGGGCGCCCAGGTGAAACCGGGCGACACCTTGGCCACCCTGGACCCCACCGACCAGCAGAACCAGCTGCGCGCCGCCGAAGGCGATCTGGCCAAGGTGCAGGCACAGTGGATCAACGCCCAGGCCGATGCCCGTCGCCAGCAGCAGCTGTATGACCGTGGGGTAGGCGCCCAGGCACAGCTGGATATTGCCCAGACCAACCTGAAAACCACCAGCGCGGCGTTGGAGCAGGCGCGCTCCGCCGTCAGCCAGGCCCGCGACCAGCTCGACTACAGCACCCTGCGTACCGACCACGCTGCCGTGATTACCGCGTGGCAGGCCGAAGCCGGGCAAACCGTTACCGCCGGGCAAGCCGTGGTGACCCTGGCCCGGCCGGACGTGAAGGAAGCGGTAATCGACCTGCCGATTGATCTGGCCGAGCAGTTGAGCAAAGACCTGACCTTCACCGTTGCTTCGCAACTGGACCCGACCATCAACACCACGGCCAGCCTGCGCGAACTGGAGCCCCAGGCCGATGCCACCACCCGGACCCGCCGTGCTCGCCTGACCCTGGCCAGCACACCGGCGGCCTTTCACCTTGGCACCGCCATCAGTGTGACCCTTAGCTCGGAAGTGTCCCCGCGCAGCGAACTGCCCTTGAGTGCCTTGCTCGAGCGCGACGGCAAGACCCAGGTGTGGGTGATCGATACGCAGCACAAGACCGTGGCCACCCGTGACGTGGCGCTGATCGACCGCACCGATGACAGCATCGTACTGAGCGCCGGCGTGCAGCCCGGTGAGCGTGTGGTCACTGCCGGCGTCAACAGCCTCAAGCCTGGCCAGAAGGTCATCTTCGACGAGGATGCGCAATGAAAGGAAGCTTCAACCTGTCCGACTGGGCGCTCAAGCATCAATCGTTCGTCTGGTACCTGATGTTCGTTGGCCTGTTGATGGGGATTTTTTCCTACTTCAACCTGGGCCGTGAGGAAGACCCGTCGTTCACCATCAAAACCATGGTCATCCAGACCCGCTGGCCCGGTGCGACCCAGGACGAAACCCTCTACCAGGTCACCGACCGTATCGAGAAGAAGCTCGAGGAACTCGATTCACTCGACTACACCAAAAGCTACACCCGCCCCGGCGAGTCCACGGTCTACGTGTATCTTCGCGACACCACCAAGGCCAAGGACATCCCGGAAATCTGGTACCAGGTGCGCAAGAAGATCCAGGACATTCGTGGCGAATTTCCTGCCGGTATCCAGGGGCCGGGCTTCAACGACGAATTCGGTGATGTGTTCGGTTCGATCTATGCCTTTACCGCCGACGGCCTGACGCTGCGCCAACTGCGGGACTACGTGGAACAGGCAAGGGCCGAGGTCCGCGATGTACCCAACATTGGCAAGATCGAGCTGGTCGGCACCCAGGACGAAGTGCTTTACCTGAACTTCTCCACCCGCAAGCTGGCTGCCCTGGGCATTGACCAGCGCCAGGTAATGCAGGCACTTCAAGCACAGAATGCGGTGACGCCGGCCGGCATGATCGAGGCCGGCCCGGAGCGCATCTCGGTGCGCACGTCCGGGCAGTTTGCCTCGGAAAAAGACCTGCAAACCGTCAACTTGAGGATCAACGACCGCTTCTTCCGCCTGGCCGATATCGCCGACATCGAGCGCGGTTACGTCGACCCGCCTTCGCCAATGTTCCGTTACAACGGCCAGACAGCCCTTGGCCTCGCCATCGGCATGAAGGCCGGCGGCAACATCCAAGTGTTCGGTGCGGCGTTGAAAAAGCGCATGGACCAGGTGGTCCAGGATCTGCCGGTGGGTGTCGGTGTACACACCGTTTCTGACCAAGCCGTGGTGGTCAAGCAGGCGGTCGGCGGTTTCACCAGCGCGCTGTTCGAGGCGGTGGTGATCGTGCTGGCCGTGAGCTTTGTCAGTCTTGGCGTGCGCGCCGGGCTGGTGGTGGCCTGCTCGATCCCACTGGTGCTGGCCATGGTGTTCGTATTCATGGAGTACAGCGGCATCACCATGCAGCGGATTTCGCTGGGTGCGCTGATCATTGCACTTGGCCTGCTGGTGGACGATGCGATGATCACCGTGGAGGTGATGGTCACGCGGCTGGAAATGGGTGAAAGCAAGGAGCAGGCAGCGACGTTCGCCTACACCTCCACAGCCTTCCCCATGCTTACCGGCACCTTGGTGACCGTGGCCGGGTTCGTGCCTATCGGCCTCAACGCCAGCTCTGCGGGTGAATACACCTTCACCCTGTTCGCGGTGATTGCCGTGGCCCTGATCGTGTCGTGGGTGGTGGCTGTGTTCTTCGCGCCGGTGCTTGGCGTGCATATTCTCAAAGGCGACAAGCTCAAGGCTCACGAGGCTGAGCCTGGCCGGGTCGGGCGGGCATTTGAAGGCGGGTTGCTGTGGTGCATGCGCAACCGCTGGTTGACCATCATCGGCACCGTGGTGCTGTTTGCCCTGTCGATCTTCTGCATGCGTTTTGTGCAGAACCAGTTTTTCCCGTCCTCGGACCGCCCGGAAATTCTCGTCGACCTCAACCTGCCGCAGAACGCCTCGATCGAGGAGACGCGCAAGGTGGTCGACCGCTTCGAGGCACGGATCAAGGACGATCCGGACCTGGTGCACTGGAGTACCTACATCGGCCAGGGCGCGATCCGCTTCTACCTGCCCCTCGATCAGCAGTTGCAGAACCCTTACTACGCGCAGTTGGTGATTGTCAGCAAGGGCTTCGAAGAGCGTCAGGCCATGATGGACCGCCTGCAGAAGATCCTGCACGAAGAGTTCGTCGGCGTCGGCACCAACGTGCAATCGCTGGAGATGGGCCCGCCGGTGGGCCGACCGATTCAGTACCGGGTGAGCGGTGCCAACATCGACCAGGTGCGCAAACACGCCATCGAGCTGGCCACCTTGCTCGACCAGAACGAGCACATCGGTGAGATGATCTACGACTGGAACGAGCCGGGTAAGGTGCTGCGCGTGGAAATTGCCCAGGACAAGGCACGCCAGCTGGGGCTGTCGTCCGAAGATGTTGCCAATGTGATGAACAGCATCGTCAGTGGCGTGCAGATCACCCAGGTCAACGACAACATCTACCTGGTCGATGTGGTCGCGCGCGCCGAAGACAGCGAGCGTGGCTCGCCTGATACCCTGCAGAACCTGCAAATTCTCACCCCTAACGGCACGTCGATCCCGCTGCTGTCGTTCGCCACCGTGCGCTACGAACTGGAACAGCCGCTGGTGTGGCGCCGCGACCGCAAGCCGACCATCACCATCAAGGCCTCGGTCAATGGCGAGATCCAGCCCACTGACTTGGTCGCCCAACTGAAGCCAAAAATTGACGAGTTCGGCAGCAAGCTGCCGGTCGGTTACGAAGTGGCCACGGGGGGTACGGTTGAAGAAAGCAGCAAGGCCCAGGGGCCGATCGCCAAGGTCATCCCACTGATGCTGTTCCTGATGGCGACCTTCCTGATGATCCAGTTGCACAGCGTGCAGAAGCTGTTCCTGGTGGTCAGCGTGGCGCCGCTGGGGTTGATTGGCGTGGTGCTGGCGCTGGTGCCCACGGGGACGCCGATGGGCTTCGTGGCGATCCTCGGCATCCTTGCGCTGGCGGGCATCATCATTCGTAACTCGGTGATTCTGGTGACCCAGATAGACGAGTTCGAAGCCCAGGGCTTGTCGCCGTGGGATGCGGTGGTGGAGGCCACCAACCATCGGCGCCGGCCGATCCTGCTGACCGCGGCGGCGGCTAGCCTGGGCATGATCCCGATTGCACGCGAGGTGTTCTGGGGCCCCATGGCCTACGCCATGATTGGCGGGATCATCGTGGCGACCTTGCTGACGCTGCTGTTCCTGCCGGCGCTGTACGTGGCCTGGTACAAAATCCGCGAGCCGCAGAAACACGCCTGAAGGGCCATATGGCCCTTGTAGGAGCGGGTTTACCCGCGAATGCGATGGTTCATCGACCACCGTATTCGCTGGTAAACCCGCTCCTACA